>JAGWBK010000003.1 GCA_021295915.1 Dehalococcoidia bacterium | reverse complement strand
GCTGATCTGATCCCTGAGCTGTACCTACATGGACTATCGGAGGGTGACTTCGATCTGGCGCTGCGAGGTCTCCTGGGAGCGGACTGGAGGCCGGTAGTGCCTATGGGCGTGGAGGTCGAGATCGAAATCGGCGCTGGAGCCACCGAAGTGGACCAGAACTTTCGTGATCTCAACGTACGACGACTCGCCATTTAGGCCGGGACACTGATATAGGAGTCCATCTCCCGACCAACGCCAGGATGATGGATGTCGATATCTCAGGTGGCGTGTTAAATGTCGAGCTTGTCGTACAGCACAACGTCGCCGCCCACATTGAAATCGGTGCGCCCCTGGGCTCGGTCAGGGTGGACCCGCATCGATATGTGCATACTGGTGGCATCTACCAGTCACCTTGCTATTCCAGGGCCCGGAATCGAGTCAACATCGATATTGAAGCCCTCCCGGCCGATGTCACGGTGAGGTGAGCTTGTCTCCGGCCTAAGTTCGTGAGGAGACGACGACTGTGCCTGGGGCGCGTCCGAAACTGCCGGCTTAGGAACGGGAAGCCAACTGGTATTAAGACATCCCAAAAGCAGCGGGACTGCCAGGACAACGCAACTGGGATCCGGCTGGCAAGCCACATGACAGGCCGATGAGCCGGATGATGGACGTATTACTCATTTGAGTCCGCCTTAAGGTCTATTTGGCACGTTAATGGTGTCGCCGCCAAGATCCAGCCTGGTGTCAAGGGTTGTAGGAATGGTCTCCAGTTCAGGGTTGTTCAAAATAGCCTCGATGCAAAGCTGGCTGTCGCCAACAAAGACTTCGCGGGCCCATAGTTACTGGGGCAGGTTCCCCTCCGATCCCGTGCTGTCGGATCACTTCGGATGCGTGCTCCGTGGATGGCGTCTCCAGACCACAGCCTTGGTTGTCACGTTGATTCCGTAGTTACGAATGTCAGGGCCGAACACAATGCACCTCCTCACCGGGTACACCTGCCTGAGATCTGCCAGATGCCTAAACCTCGCTGGTTTCGTCAGACAGCGGTGAGGAGCTTATATGCGTCATGGTTATCTCATCCGGAGTAACTATGCCGCCCGACAGCACCATGCTCATGGCCTGCCGGACGCTCATGTCGACGTCGTGGACTCCGTTGATCGGCACGACGCCAACCCAGCCGGAGTTGGGTGTCGGAGCCGTGGGCACATAGATGACACCCATCTCTCCATCCTTCGTCATGGTGGTTGCCGTCAGGAAGCCTATCATCCACGTTCCGGCTTTTGGATATTCGATTAGCACAACACGCTTGAAGCCGGTGTCCGATGTCCCCGAGAAGGAGTCGATGAGCTGCCTGGCAGGACTATAAACGGCACCCACGATGGGGATTGACAGGAGCCAACTCTGAATGCCTTCGATCATCCTTCTGCTCAGGCGACTCAGCTCCCACAGTTGCCCGGCGACGTAGACGAGCAGCAACATCGCCACAATGCCTATCCCGGGAAGGTCGCGCCCGATCGTCTCTTCGATTAAGGGGCCAAGGAACCCGTCCATCAGGTTGAACACCAGGCGGAGCACCCAGAAGGTGATGGCCAAGGGCACGACGATGATCAGCCCTTCAGCCATCACTTTTCGAAGATGTACCCAGACGACCGATTTCAGAATACGCATGCGCAACCTCAGGTGGTGTTTGCCGCCAACTCTACCATCCAGGGCCAGTACAGTACTCGACATAAGATGGCTAGCGTAAGCCTTCGTCCGGGACGACAGGCTCATCGTTCGCCCTGACCTTGTCGAAGGGAGCCTGTCGAAGGATCCCCAGGCCCATGGGCTGCCGCTTTCGCGGAAATGGCGAAGTTGCTCGAAGGGTTTCCGAACAGCCACTCCTTGATTCCACGGAATGACCCTGCTACATTGAATCGTAATCGAACGGGTGTTCGAGTAGGTGGCCAGTGGGTCCACACTGTCCAACCGGTTCGGAAAGCACCTTAACAACGTATCGCAAACTGTCGCGGTCTGTCGCACATCGATGGCTACGACAGGTGTCGCACTTTTGTCGCAGACTGTCGCACTTTGTCACAGATCGACGACTGGGACAGTTTCTGGGACACCTGGGACACCTGTCCCGCTCAATCGTGGAATCAGCGTGTTTCAGGAGTTTCATGCAACGTCCGTAACAGCCACACACTCCCTTAAAGGGGTGTGGTGTGTGGCCGTTACACTGCGGGATGGTTGCTGACCCGTGTCTCGGGCAGGGCTCTCGCGGTGCTATACTCAGTCGCTGGCTTGCTTGCTGCCTTGGGAGAAGGATTGAACTTGTTCACGATTCGGAGAATTGTCGCGCTGATCGTCGGCCTCGTCGGTGTCTACGTCTGGGTCTCGTACCGCATGGCGGCCGACCTCACGATGGCCGAGCGCACGGAGCTGGAGGGCACTCCGGCCGACTTCGGTCACGTCTACGAGCCGGTCAGGTTCATGTCGAGACGCGGCGACGTGATGCTGGACGGCTGGTACATGGCGGGGCGCGGTGGGATGCCGGTCATCGTACTGGTACACGGCATCGGCTCGAACCGCACCGGCGGAGACATGACCGACCTCGCGTGCATCCTCAGCGACCGCGGCTTCGGCGTCCTGATGTTCGACCTCCGTGGGCACGGCGAGTCTGGCGACGGGGTGATGTCAGGTGGCTGGCATGAGCGGATGGACGTCCTGGGCGCGATCGACTACCTGTTGGGCAGGGGAGTCCCGTCGGACAGCATCGGGCTGCTTGGCTTCTCGCTTGGAGCCGCGACGTGTGCTCTCGCTGCTGCCGAGGAGCCTCGAGTCAGAGCCGCGGTCCTGGACTGCCCGTTCGCCCGCGCCTCGGAACTGATCCAGAGCGAGGCGGAACTCCGGACCCCACTCCCGGGTTGGGTCGCGCTGCTATTCAAGCCTCTGGCCCTGCTACTGGCGGGCCGTTTGTACGACATCGACGTCAGAGCCGTCGCCCCTGAAGACGCTGTCGCCAAGCTCGACTACCCGGTGCTGGTCATTGTGACCCCCGACGACGACAGGGTCCCGCCGGAGCACGGTGTCCGGGTACACGAGGCTGCAAAAGAAGGCAGCGAGCTCTGGATGGTAGAAGACGTCGAGCACTGCGGTGCCTTCACCGAACACCGCGATGAGTACGTGGAGCGCGTGTGCGACTACTTCGAGTCCAGGCTAACCGTCCAGTAGCGACTTCACTGCATCAAGCGCGTCGTCCATCGGGACCGTGGCGGCGTCGGATGAGTCGCGACGCTTCACCTCTACGACTCCCTGGTTGAGGTTGCGCCTGCTTACCACGACACGCACTGGCAGCCCAATCAGGTCGGCATCGTTGAACTTGACGCCCGGTGACTCAGCACGGTCGTCGTACAGCACTGAGAGTCCGGCAGACTCCAGGGCCTGGTACAGATCATCAGCGGCTGAGATGACGTCAGGAACACCGGTGTTCAGCGCGACGAGCTGTACGTCGTATGGCGAGATGGGAGCCGGGAATACGATGCCGTTGTCATCATGGTTCTGCTCGATGGCGGCTGCCAGCAGTCTCTCCACACCGATGCCGTAGCAGCCCATGATGATGGGATGCCGCTCACCGTCCTGGTCGGGGTAGTACGCCTCGAATGCCTCAGTGAAGTGCGTTCCGAGCTTGAAGACGTGGCCGACCTCGATGCCACGCACCTCGGTCAGCGTGCCGCTACAGAACTTGCACGATAGCCCTTCCTGCGCATTGGCGATGTCGGCCACGATCTCGGCCTGGAAGTCGCGCGGGTAGTTGACGTTCTGAAGGTGGTAGTCGTTGCGGTTCGCACCGGCGGCAAAATTGGAGCCCGTGTCGATCGAGTCGTCCGCGATGGTGCGGATGCTCAGTCCGACCGGGGATGCCGAGCCAGCGACGATGCCCGCCTCTGCAACTTCAGCAGGTGTCGCGATGTGAAGGTCGGGCGGCTTGCCCAGCACGTTCGCGAGCTTGATCTCGTTGACCTCGAGGTCGCCTCGGATGACCACGAACACGAGCTCGAGATCAGCGACGTAGAACACGGCCTTGAGCGTCTTGGCCGCCTCGATACCAAGGAAGTCGACAAGCTCCTCGATGGTGCGGATACCGGGTGTGTGGACCTCTTCAACAGTGCCGGGGTATTCGTCGGGCAACGGAGTCTTGAGGAACTCGGCCTTCTCAGCATTGGCCGAGTAGTCGCAGCCCGAGCAGACGATGATGGTGTCCTCGCCGCCGTCCGCAACCAGGATAAACTCCTGCGAGTCACTTCCCCCCATGGCGCCGGAATCAGCGTCCACGACGATGGTGTCGAGTCCGCACCTGTCGAAGATACGCCTGTAGGCGTTCGCCATTGCGTTGTAGCTGCGGTCGAGGCCCTCAGGGTCGGCGTCGAAGCTGTAGGCGTCCTTCATGTCGAACTCACGCACCCTGATGAGGCCGCCGCGAGGTCGTGGCTCGTCCCGGAATTTCGTCTGTATCTGGTACAGAATGACTGGAAGGTCACGGTAGCTGTTGACGTTGGCCTTGACGATGTTCGTCAGAAGCTCCTCGCAAGTCGGCGCGAGGGCGAGTCCGCGGTCGCGTCTGTCTGTCAGCCGCATCATGTCGGGGCCGTAGGCAGCCATCCTGCCTGATCGCTCCCAGATCTCCAGGGGCTGGAGCTTGGACATATGGAGTTCCTGCCCGCCAGCAGCGTCCATCTCCTCGCGGATGATCTCCTCGATCCTCCTGATGGACCGCCACGCGAGAGGCATGTAGCTGTACACTCCCGCAGCGCTCTGGTAGATCATGCCAGCCTTGAGCATCAGCCTGTGGCTGGCAAGCTCGGCGTCAGCAGGGTCGTCTCTAAGTGTCTTTCCAAAAGCTCTAGATTGTCGCATGTTTCTGCTCGCTAACTGTGTGTTGACGCACCTAGCGTACCATTCAGGCGTGTGCCGTTGAAGGTTGAGCCAGTGCGTGAGTCGGAATCGAGGTTAGGGAATCAGGCGGGCGTCGGTGCAGACGAGGCCAACTCGGCCTCGACGGTGCGCACCTCCTCCATGAGCGCCGAGAGCATATCGGCCTCGGGCACTACCTTGGCCTTCTGGCCCTTGCGGAAGATTATGGCCCGGCCTGCGCCGGCGGCGATGCCGACATCGGCATCCTTGGCCTCACCTGGCCCATTGACCTCGCAGCCCATGACGGCAACCTTGATTGGCGACTTGGTCTTCTTCAGGAGGTCATCGACCTGGTTGGCAAGGCTGACCACGTCAACGTCTGCGCGTCCGCACGACGGGCAGGCAACGAGTACCGCGCCTTCCTTGCGGAGTTCCAGGGACTTGAGAATCTCAAACCCCGTGTAGACCTCCTCGACGGGGTCGTCGCTCAGAGACACGCGGATGGTGTCTCCGATGCCGTCGTAGAGCAGTGCTCCCAGTCCGATCGCACTTCGGATGCTGCCGGACTTAGCGGTGCCGGACTCGGTGATGCCGAGGTGAAGCGGGTAGGGGACCAGCCTCGCCATCTGACGGTACGACTCGACGGTCGTGTCAATATCGAATGCCTTGAGGGAGATCTTGATGAGATCGAAGTCGAGGTCTTCCAGTATGCCTATCTCCCATAGTCCGGTGGCAACCATGTGGTCGACGACCGAGTACTCATCGTCGTCAGTCTGACCCTTGGCGAGCATGTTGACGCCGTCGCGATGCCGTGAGAGCCCGCGGGTCTTGCCTATTCCACCAACAGGGGGAAGGCTTCCGAAGTTGACGCCGATGCGGATCGGCACGCCGCGTAGCTTGGCCTCTCGGACAACTGTCTCGACCTTCTCACGATCACGGATGTTGCCCGGGTTGAGCCTCAGGCAGTCTACTCCGCTCTCAAGCGCCTTGAGTGCCAGTTGGTAGTGAAAGTGGATGTCTGCTACCAGTGGGATGTTGATCTGGCGCTTGATTTCGGCCAGGGCCTCGGCGGCCTCCATGTCGGGCACAGCGGAGCGAATGATCTCGCAGCCAGCTTCCTCGAGCAGCCTGATCTGATTGACGGTTGCTGCAACGTCGCGTGTGTCGGTCTTGGTCATGGACTGGACCGAAATCGGCGCGTCGCCGCCGACCTGCACACTGCCGACCTGCAGGGCCTTCGTTACGCGTCGACTGACCATTTCACAAGAGCTCCTGGTTGCCTATGTGGACCGTCCACCAAGTCAATCACATTACAGCCAATTTAGCGAATCAGGCTTTCGCCGGACAAGATTCGCGAGATATCAAAGAAGCTGATGACCACGATCAGGCCGATGAGGACCGCAAAGCCGATCACGTGAACCAGACCTTCTCGGTGCGGCGAGATTCTCCTGCCTCTGCGGGCCCACTCGATCAGTACGAACATCAGGCGTCCGCCATCAAGGGCGGGAATGGGCAGAATGTTAATCAGTCCCAGGCTGATGCTGATAACGGCGACCAGCTCGAAGAATGGGAAGACACCAACTTCGGCAACTTCGCCCGTGATCTGAGCGATGCCAATGGGACCAGTGAGACCCGGGTCGGGACCGCCAACAGCCCAACGATGGAAACTGTTCTTTGTCAGCAGCAGAACGTCCACGATCCGACCGAACCCGTTCTGGACGGCGTCAAGGACAGGCTGCCGTTCCTTGACGAAGCGAACATTGGATGTACCGACCATCACTCCGACCGCGCCCTGCGTCATTGTGTCTCCAGGCTGGAGACGGGCGTTGTACCGTCGTGCTTCCCTAAGGCTGACCTGAGTTGACGGGTCGGTCACGTTTTCAACAACGACCAGATCAGGCGGGTTCATGCGCGGGACTACACTAACTGTTTCAACCACTGTCGAGTCCGGCGACGAACCAAGGCCAGTGACTATGGAACCTCTTCGGAGCGTAAGCTCGACCTCGTCCCCGAGATTTACCATTACCTGAGAGACCAGTTCGTTGTGGTTCCTGACCCGCTCTCCGTTTAGCGCCATCACCTGGTCGCCGGGTCGAACCCCGGCCTGCTGCGCGGGCGAGCCAGGGGCAACGCCTGTGATCTGGACAGTCCCGACAGGCACATCCTGCGGAAGTGCAAATAGGACCGTGAAGATCACCACCGGAATGACGAAGTTCATGAAGGATCCGGCGCAAAGGACCACCGTGCGCTTCCAGACCGACTGGCGGGCAAAGCTGCGCTCGTCGGTAGGATCCTCCTCGCCCAGGAGCTTTACAAATCCGCCCAGCGGGATGGCATTGATGGTGTAGACCGTCTCGCCGTACTTCACACCGAATAGGCGGGGAGGGAAGCCGAAACCGAACTCCAGGACCTTGATGCCGAAGCGTTTCGCGGCGAGATAGTGCCCCAGTTCATGAACAAAGACGAGTGAAGCCAGAACAGGGATTATCAGCAGCCAGGACGGCAGTCCGAACATCTCAGGCACCCGTCAGACTACGCACGGCCTCGTAACCGTGTCGGCCCGCAGCAAGTATGTCGTCGAGGTCAGGATCGAATTTCGCCTCGTGTGAGGAGAGGGCCGCCCTGATCGCACTCTCGATCTCGAGGAACCCGATCCTGCCGTCCAGGAAAGACTGTACCGCTGCGTCGTTCGCACCGGAGAGAAACGCCGGGGAAGTGCCGCCGCGTTTCGCGAAGTCGATTGCCAGCTTGAAGCAGGGGTAGCGATCAGGATCGTGCTCGAAGAATGTGAGCTCTCCGGTCTTGGCGGCATGGAACCTGGCCACATTTGGATTGGGAAGCCGGTCCGGGTATGCGAGAGCGTATTGAATGGGCAGCCTCATGTCCGGCGGACTGAGCTGAGCCTTGACTGAGCCGTCAGCAAATTCGACCATCGAGTGAATGATGCTCTGAGGGTGAATCACTATCTCGATGTCGTCCCAGGGAACTCCGAACAGCCAGTGAGCCTCGATCACCTCGAGCGCCTTATTCATAAGTGTAGCGGAGTCTACGGTGATCTTCTGTCCCATTCTCCATGTGGGATGTTTCAAGGCCTGCTGTGGGGTTACGGACTCCAGTTCCGAGATAGGGGTATTCCGAAATGCTCCGCCCGAGGCTGTGATGATTAGCTTGGTTGGAGTTGAGTCCTCACCGCGAATGCACTGCCAGATGGCATTTGGTTCGCTGTCGAGTGGAAGGATCCCCACGCCGTTCTCGGAAGCGCTCTTCGTGACGAGTTCCCCAGCCATCACGAGAGTCTCTTTGTTCGCAAGGGCAATCTGTTTGCCGGCGTCTATTGCCTCGAGTGTCGGTCCGATAGCGACGTCGCCAACGGTTGCCGTCACAACAGTGTCGACGTCAGGGTGAACAGCGAGATCTGAAAGAGTGCCATCGTGCCAACCCGTCTGAGGAAGCGCTGACTTCTCCGCTTCCGTGGCGTTCGAGCAGACCAGGTGGGGATTGAACTCGTCAATCTGCTTGGAAAGAAGTCCCAGGTTGCGATTGCACGACAGCCCCAGGATACGAAACCGGTCTGGGAAAGTTCTCACGACGTCGAGGGTCTGCGTACCTATCGAGCCGGTCGAACCGAGAATGGCGAGCGCCTTCTTGGTAGGGGTCATGATCTCCCATGATACACAACGGGCCATCCGGCGACCAAGAAGACCGACACTTCCTCATCAGTTGGCGTAGCAATGACAGGCGCCGGACCTTAGCTCACAGGAGGGCGACTGCTGCCAGTCCAATGACGATCAAGTTGAACGATAACGAGTCCAGCCGATCGAGCATACCGCCATGTCCCGGGAAGATAGCTCCTGAATCGTCGAAGCCCGCCCGGCGCTTGAGCTTGGACACGTAGAGATCCCCCACCTGACCAGTGATTCCCATGATCGCGGCCACAACCATCCATTGGGAACCAAAACCAAAGACTAGCGTCGAGACCGCGCCTGTCACGATCGCGGCGGCCAATCCCCCTATCGCCCCCTCCCAGGTCTTCCCAGGGCTTATGGATGGGGCAAGCTTATGAGAGCCAATCGTCCTGCCTACGGCGTACGCACCTGTGTCCGTGGCAAATGTCACCGCGAGGACGAAGAGTACCAGGTCTCCGCCATCGGAATGCCCGGCGAAGAGTGAAGCATTGAACAGAGCCCCACCGACGAAGACCACTATGCATGCAGTTACCAGAATGGTCGCGAGGAGAGACTGACGGCGCTGGTCAAGCAGGAGCAACGTCAGCGCTGCTCCCAGGGCACCCGCGGGTACGAGCAGGTTGTAGGCTAACGGACCGTCGGCAATGGCGACCCCGTACCCAGAAGCGGCAAGAGCGGCAGTGAGTGCCACAGCGGGGAGGACAAATGCGCGCTGCTCCCAGGAGTCAGCCATCCGGCACAGTTCCCAGGCTGCAATGGCTGCTGCGGCAGAGGCGAGCGCCACCAGGGCGTATCCGCCTACCCATACTATGCCAATCAGGACTGGAAGGCCGACAAGTGCGGTTACGATGCGTGGGAGCAAGGCTCGCCCCTGTCTCAGGTCGCCCGCAGGCTGGGACTAGTCCTCAAGACGTCCGAATTTGCGACTCCGTCGACTGTAGGCGTCCAGGGCCTTTTGCACCTCGACCTCGTCAAAGTCCGGCCACAGTGCGGCCGTGCTGTAGAACTCCGCATAAGCGGCTTGCCACAGCAGGAAGTTGGACAGGCGCATCTCTCCTGCAGTCCTGATGATGAGATCAGGGTCAGGCAGGTCCGACGTGTACAGATAGGACGCGAATGAAGACTCGGTGACGTCAACTGGATCGACGCCATCTGCCATCATCTGTCGGACTGCATCGAGTATCTCGGTCCTTGAACCGTAGTTGAAAGCGACAGAAAGAGTCAGACCGCTGTTCTCACTCGTTAGCTCCATGCTGGATTCGATCGCCCCTCGCAGGTCCTTTGGCAGTCTTTCAAGATTTCCAAGATGACGGATACGCACGCCCTGGCGGTGTAGGTTTTCAGACTCTGGCCCAATTACGTCACGGAAGATCGATATGAGAGAGTCAACTTCGCCGACGGGCCTCTCCCAGTTTTCTGTGGAGAAGGCGAACACAGTGAGGTAGTTGACCCCTGCCTGAGCAAACGCCTCTATTGTTCGTCTTACGTTTTCGGTACCAGCTCGGTGTCCCTCAGAGCGAGACAGCCCACGTGTGACAGCCCAGCGCCCATTTCCATCCATGATGATGGCAACGTGATTGGGTGCCTTGCCGGGAAGAGGAGAAACTTCCGAACCGGAGACCGGGGCGGATGCCGGAAGCGTCAAACTTCCATTACCTCCTGCTCCTTGTCCTGCCTCATCTCGTCCATCTGACCGATGTAGAGGTCGGTCAACTCCTGCAGATCGCTCTGCGCCCTGCGGGACTCGTCCTGAGACAGGTCCTTGTCACGCTCCATCGTGCGGAAGCTTTCAACACCGGACCTGCGAATGTTGCGGACCGCAACGTGCCCATCTTCGACCTTTCGGCCGACCATTCTGACCAAGTCACGTCTGCGGTCCTCGGTCAATTGAGGAATGGAGAGTCGGATGACGGTACCGTCGCTATTAGGCATCAGTCCCAGGTCGGACTTCATGACCGACTTCTCTACCTCTTTCACAGCTGACTTGTCCCATGGCTGAATCATGAGTAATCGCGCCTCTGGGACGGTAATAGAGGCAATCTGATTGAGAGGTGTCGGGACGCCGTAGTAATCTACGAGGAGGTTTTCGACAAGCCTGGGAGACGCTCTGCCTGTCCTGATACTCCCAAGCTCTCTCTCCAGGGCGGATACCGACTTTTCCATTCTAGTAGTGGTATCGTCGAGGATTTCGTCAACGTCTGGCATGTGCTTTGACCTCCGACATTGGAATGGTTAGGTCAAGTATAAACGACCGCCAGCAAGATGTGGGAAATCAGACTGAACTGGCGCGTTCCAGAGAAGAGACGACTGAGCCGAGAGATTCCCCACTGACCAACTTCAGCAGGTTACCTTCCTTGAAGAGATCAAACACTATTATTGGCAGGTCGTTGTCCATACACAGAGAGAGCGCAGTAGTGTCCATCACACGCAGCCTCTTTTCGAGTGCCTGGAGATAGGTCAGGTGCTCAATCTTCTTTGCGCCTGGATTTGTCAGAGGATCGGCCTCATACACGCCGTCCACGTTGTGCTTGGCCATCAATAGCACGTCAGCACCAATCTCAATGGCCCGGAGTGCGGCGCCCGTGTCCGTAGTCACGAAGGGATTGCCAGTGCCCGCGGCGAACAGAACGATGCGGCCCTTTTCGAGGTGCCTGATAGCGCGGCGGCGGATGTACGGCTCGGCGACCTGCGATACGTTAATTGCGCTTTGGGTGCGTGTGACCAGGCCAAATTTGCGTTCGAGAGTGTCCTGCAGGGCCAGCGCGCTGATGATAGTGGCCAGCATGCCGGCATAGTCAGCCGTTGCGCGATCCATGCCGTCGAGTTCGGCCTGAGTACCTCGCCAGATGTTGCCCCCTCCGACGACGACTCCCATCTCTACACCGAGTTCAAGTACGGACCTGATCTCCCCAGCCATGTATTCGACGGCAGACGGGTCTACCCCGAATCCTCTCTCGCCTTGTAGAGACTCCCCGCTGAGTTTCAGCAGGATTCGGCTATAACGTGGGGCGATGGGACAACCTCGAGCTATTCACCGAGCGAGAAACGCGTGAACCTTCTGACACGCACGTTCTCACCCAACTTGCCTACAGTCTCGTTGACCAGCTCCTGGACAGTCTTTCCAGGGTCCCTGATGAACGGCTGTTGGAGCAAGCAGTCCTGAGCGGGGTCCACAGTCTCGTCTTCGGGGACTGCCGACTCGTCAACATATGCGGGAGACATGGCCGCAACCTGCATCGCAAGGTTGTGAGCGAGCTCCTTGAAATCCTCGGTTCGGGCCACGAAGTCGGTCTCGCAGTTCACTTCCACGATGGCGCCTATCCTGCCGCCGCTGTGGATGTAGGATTCGACAAGGCCCTGGTTGGTGGCGCGGTTTGCCTTCTTGGCAGCGGATGCTATGCCCTGTTGCCTTAGAAGCTCCTCCGCCTTCTTGATGTCGCCGCTGGCTTCTTCCAGCGCTCGCTTGCTGTCCATCACCCCTGCACCTGTAATCTGGCGCAGGGCTTTTATTTCGTCAACTGTAACTGCCATATCTTCCTTGTTGTTCCTAAGAAGGATTGTTGTGGGCCCGGGCTAGTGCCTCCAGGGCCGCCAGTGTAGGAGCGGGCTCAACTACCGGTTCCGGAATTTCTTCCGGCGCTTCTGCCACTTCCACTTCTGGAGTTGCTGCTTCGGTGCCGTCGGCGACAGGATCCAGGTTTGTTACTTCCTCAGTCTCCAACGACAGCCTGCGATGATGGCCCTCGATGACTGCTTCCGCCATCTTTGCCGAAACCAGGCGGATGGACCTTATGGCGTCATCATTTCCTGGGATTGGGTAATCGATCTGGTCGGGATCGCAGTCGGAGTCGACCAGTGCTACGATCGGCACGCCAACCTTGCGAGCCTCAGCGACCGCGATATGCTCCTTGCCAATGTCCACGACAAACAGGACACCTGGCATATCTGTCATTTCCTTGATGCCAGATAGGTGGCGGTTGAGACGCCTGATTGTGTCTTCGAGCTTCAAGGACTCCCGCTTCGTGAGCCTGGTGAACTCGCCCTTGGCCTTCTCTTGCTCAAGGTGGACAAGGTAGTCGATCCTGGACTGGATAGTCTTGAAATTAGTGAGGGTGCCGCCAAGCCAGCGGGTAGTGATGTGGAACGCGCCACACCTGTTCGCCTCGTGAATGATCGAGTCCTGGGCCTGTTTCTTGGTGCCCACCATGAGCACCTTGTTACCCTGCGCGACCATTTCGGTCATAAACTCCATGGCGGTATCCAGCATTCTCAGAGTCTTCTGAAGATCTATGATGTGGATCCCGTTCCGGTGGGAGAAGATGTACTGCTTCATCTTGGGATTCCACCGACGCTTCTGATGGCCGAAGTGGACTCCCGCTTCAAGCAGCATTTTCATGGACACCGGCCCTTGCGGCGAAAGGAAATTCGCCATGGGCTGGGTAGGCCTTGTAACAAGGGCTTCAGGTGAGGTCTGAACCATAAACTCCCGCCTTCACTTCCAATAGCTGTTCATTGAATGCACACGTAGTCGTCGGCGCCCCAAAAGCGCCCACGAAAGTATAGCATAGGGCCATATCTGCCTCAAATACGAGGGATCACCAGACAAGTACCTGCCAGGGGTATTCGCTCACCAACGGATCCGATGGTGGAGAAGAGTGTCTCAAACAGCCTGTTTCTGGTCACTCCCTGCTTCGCTCCGCCCACTCCAGAGCGTGGTGAATTCCTTCTTCCAGGCTTAACTCGGGACGCCAGCCCAGGAGACGTTCAGCCTTCCCGATGCTTGCGTATGCTCCCGCAACGTCGCCAGGTCTCGGAGGCGCATCGATAGTATGGACACTTCGTCCAAGGACACGCTCAAATGCGTGTACGAACTCGCGCACCGTGACTCCTGTACCGGTACCAAGGTTGATGATCTCACTGCCGCCCTCGTCAGGAAAGATTTTATCGATCTTCTCGACGGCAGCCACGTGTGCCCGTGCAAGGTCCCACACGTGAACGTAGTCCCTTACTCCAGTCCCGTCTCGGGTCGGCCACTCGGTGCCAGTGACGTAGAACGCGGGTCGATGGCCCGACGCCACTTCCACAAGGACGCTCATGATTTGGGATGCGACCTGCTGTCGTTGCCCTGACCTCATCCTGGGGTCTGCACCGATGGGGTTGAAGTACCTGAGCGACAGAGCCTTAAGCCCTGATGCCTCCGCCAGGTCTTCCAGCACCATTTCCATTATCAACTTTGTCCTCGCGTATGGACTCAGGGGGCGAGTGGGAGACGTTTCCGTCACCTCCGGTCCAGGGGCAGTATCGTAGACGGATGCCGAGGAACTGAAGACGACTTTGCTGCAGCCATGGTGCATGAGACTTCTAATGAGATCGATAGTGCCTGAGACATTGTTGGAGTAGTAGTCCAGTGGGCGATCTACTGAGTCGGGGACAATAGCGAGGGCGGCGCAGTGGATACAGCAGGTGATGTGAGGATGATCTGCAAAGATCTCAGCGATCACTCTGGGGTCTGAAACGTCGCCACGGTAGAAGGGCCGGTTTCCAATCATTCCGGTGTCTCCGCTGACGAGAGAGTCCAGGATGATTGGGTTGTGTCCCGCATCTTCCAGGGCGGAACAGATGGTGCTGCCTATGTATCCGGCCCCCCCAGTTACCAGTACGGTCTCAGGCATTCCGTGTCACGCCTCCATGGACTTTAGTCTTCGGATTTCTGTTGGGATAATCGTAGGAGATGGCACGCGGTGCGCTCAATGTTCAGCGCGTCGTCAGTTCACAAATATGAGAGGGGCGTGTTAATCTTCAACACATTGCGAGCAATGGCTGAAAGTGAAAATCGAGCTGGCTCGACAGCTTTAACGTGCGAGTAGTCGCCGTTTGATACGGTAACTTCGACCAAGGGAGTGTATTGTGATCTACGAATTCAGGACCTATGACCTCAAGCCTCGAACAGTGCCGGAGTTTGAGAAGCGGGCGGCAGCCAAGATCAAGGAAGGCCGCCGGAATTACTCGGAGCTGTTCGGATTCTGGTATACCGAGGCGGGACCGCTAAACCAGGTCGTTCACGTCTGGCCGTACGAAGACTTAAACCAGCGACTGGAAATTCGCGCCAAGGCCGTAGAAGACGGTGTGTGGCCTCCGAATACTTCCGAGTTCGTCAATAACATGCAGTCCGAGGTTTTCCTGCCGGCTCCGTTCAACAAGGATCATGGAGAGGCGAAGCTTGGACCCGTGTACGAGATGCGTATCTACACATACGCCCCTGGCGACATTCCGAATGTGATCGAAAAGTGGGGCGAGCACATCGAAGAACGTGAGAAGTTCTCCCCGCTGGTTGGGGCATGGTACTCGGAACTGGGCGGGCTCAATACCTGGATCCACATGTGGGCCTATGAGAGCTACGACCATCGAGCGCAAGTCAGGACGGAAACTCGGGAAAAGGGCGTCTGGCCTCCCCCTGGCGGCATCGCACCGCTGGTGCAGGAGAACAAGCTGATGCTGCCGATGAGCTTCTCGCCACTGCAGTAGAGGCGTCGTTCTATCAGGCTCCGTCGGGCCACGGATCGAGGGTTACTTCGACGGTGCGTTCCTCGCCCTCGCGGACGAGAGTTAGCGTGACGGCGTCGCCCGGGATCTTGGTGTTCAGGTAGCCGACCATATCGTCGACAGAGCCTACCTGTACGTCGTCAACGGCCGTAATGACGTCGCCTGTATCGCTGGAACCGAAGCGTGTGAAGGCCTTCACTCCTGCTTCACGCGCAGGACTGTCTGAGAAAACGCCAGTAACATAGATGCCCCTTGGCAGACCTTCGGTTTCGCGCATCTGCCTGGGAACTGGAGCGCCCTGGATTCCGATCCAGGGCCTCCTGAGGTCCACGGCAGCAATCAGCTGGGGCAGCAAACTGCGGGCGGTGTTGCTTGGCACGGCAAACCCGACCCTGAAGTCCTCCACCCTGCGGCTGCCACCCTCGATCCTGATGGACGTGTTAATTCCTATCACCTCTCCATCGGCGTTTAGGAGAGGACCACCGGAATTGCCGGGGTTCAAGGGTACGTCTGTCTGGATCATGTCCGGGATCGGCCGGTGAAGAATGCTGCTGTGCCCTCGATCGATGCCACTTACAACGCCGACTCCCACAGAGTTGAATTCCCTGAATGGGCTGCCAATCGCGATGGCCAACTGGCCTGGAGCCACCTTGGACGAGTCGCCGAGTGACAGGGGGGAAATGTCCTCGATGTATGAGGGACTGACCTTCAGGACGGCCAGGTCATCTGCCTGGCTGACACCCAGCCGATCTGCGGGCACCTCTGTGCCGTTGGAGAGTCTGACAACATACTCGTCGCCGCCAGCCACGACGTGGTAGTTCGTTACGATGTGGCCCTCGTCATCCACAAGGAATCCTGAACCCCAGAACGGAATGTCGAGCTGGAGATTGCCAATCCTGCGCACCGCCTCGATCTCTACTACAGCCGGGCTGGCACTTTCGAAAATGCGTGAGACCTGCGCTTCACTGAAGAGGCTGGGAACATCGTCCGAAGTCCAGCCGAACTGAATGGCCGCGAACATGCCAAGGGCAAACCCTACGGCAACCGCTCCAAGCACCACTGCGATTGCTCGCCTTGTGGCTGACCTCTTGGGTGAAGGTTCGGGGTCCGGTGGCAGTTGCTGCCGTTCGAAGTAGGTCGACACTCTACTAAATGCCTCGCTAGTTGAGGAGAATTGTCGGCTGCTACATCCAGTATACCTGTGTTCTATAAACGCGTGGCCGAATTGACCGCCAATTCCGGCGTCGCTATCATGTAGTCAGAGTCGCTTAGTTCTCAATAAGGAGTCTGCGATGCCTTTCAGGATAGGCCCGATGGAGTTGATAATCGTACTGTTCATAGTATTGATTATCTTCGGCGTCGGTAGGCTGACAGATATCGGCGGTGCGCTGGGTAGGTCAATCAAGGAATTTCGGAAGGCAACCGCTGAGGACGAGCCAGGCGCCGTTGCTACAACCGATTCCAGAGACAGCAACGGGCAGAAGCCGTCCTAGATCGGCAGACCCAACAACCCAGGTTCATTAAACAGGGCCGTCCCAACTAGGGGCGGCCCTGATGCTATCTGTGGGGTTACTCGGGATTCAGTGCCGCTGACCTTCTTCTCCCGCGTACCGCCAGCTTGGCGAGCCAGACGCTGGCCTCGTAGAGCACGATGATCGGAATGGCTACGAAGGCCTGGTTTATGGGGTCGAAGGTCGGGGTGATGACAGCTCCCAGGATAAAGGCAGCCACAATGGCATATCGCCTGTTGCGTGCGAGCATCTCAGGCGTCACAAGGCCGATCTTGGCCAGGAAGAATGTGACAACGGGAATCTCGAAAATCAGGCCCATCCAGAACAGCAGGGTCAGCATTAGGTTGATGTAGCTGCGGATGCTGATGAGGGGAGTGGCAACATCAGAGCCGAAGTTAAGCAGGAAGTTGACCATCGGCGGAAATAGCACCCTGTAGCCGAAGGCTGCACCAACTACAAATGCCAGTAGACTCGCGGGCATCAACACGTAAAGGTACTTACGCTCTTTAGGCTTAAGACCCGGGGCGACGAACATGACGATCTGGTAGAGCACGAACGGTAGGGATACGAAGAGCCCGACCAGCAGAGACGTTTTGGCAGCAACCGAGATGATCTCAGTGAGTTCGGTAAAGATGGGCTTGCCGTTGGGTGTGTCAACGAACTGTTGCGCGGGCTCCATCAGGAGGATCAGGACCTGTTCGTGGAACACGAAGGCGACGGCGGTCGTAACCAGAACAGATATGGCGGCATAGGTAAGCCGTTTCCTAAGCTCGACCAGGTGGCTTCTGAGGGGAACTGCACCTTCTTCGTTCATTGTGAGGGAGCGTCCGGACGAGAGTCTGCGGCATCCGGCCTTGCGGGTGGTGGGCCACTTCTGGAGAAGGGGACAGGACCATCATCGTCTTCGGGTGCCTGAGGTTCCTCCTCAAGTTTCGACTTGGGTCCAGGGCTGTCATTGATTAGGCTGGTTGACCGGCCACGTTCGACGACCTTGATGTCGTCATCCTCGACCACCACTCGGGGGATGGTTGAAGCGATATTGCGACCCTCCCTGATCGCCTTGCCAAGGAGTCGTGCCGCATCTGACATACGCTCAGGTCCCAGGAAGATGAAGGCGACTAGGGCGATAAGGAGGATCTCAAGAGGTCCCATTCCCAAGATGTTCACGGCAGACCCTCCGCTACGCCGGGCAGCTTGCAGTCGTTGCACCTGTCATAGTAGGGGATGCTCCTCAAGTCCCGCAATTCGACCGCCGGGTCGTGGCGCCGCATAAGAGTAAGCACTGAACAGAGTGGAAGTCCCACTATGTTTAGATAGCACCCTTCCGTCATAACCACCGGTCGAAACACGTCATCCTGGACAGCATACCCACCAGCCTTGTCGTATGGTTCCGGGCTGGAGATATACTCCTCGACTTCAGCGGCAGAAAAGGGTCGCGTCTTCACTGAGGAAGTCTCCGAGCTGGTGAACACTTCGCCGGTGCGGGCTTTTTGAACAGCTACTCCCGTAATGACCTGGTGCCAGGCATCGCTGAGTCTGTTGAGCATCGAGCGGGCTTCCTCCTTGGACGAGGGCTTTCCAAGTATCTCCCCCTCGAGCACGACGACAGTATCCGCACTAACAAGCAGGCCATCTTCTCCTGGCCCTGGCGGGCCTCCGAGCTTGGCGACTGCCGATCTCACTACGTAATCTTCTGCAGCCTCCGCCTCGGAGGGTCTGGGTTCTTCGCCTCTTGAGTCTTCAATGGCGGCATCAGAAAAGCTGTTGCTGACGATCTCCCGCCTCCTGGCAGAGGACGACAGTAGTGTGACTTTGGGTGCGTCTGGCAACTCTAGGAACCGCCGGAACTACGTCGCACGCGTGAGTGTGGTGACGGACTCTACGTGATATGTCTGCGGGAACATGTCCACAGGCTGTACTTCGGACACAAGGTAGCAGCCACGCGACAGGATATCCAAATCGCGCGCCAATGAAGGCGGATCACACGAAACGTAGGCAATGCGGTCTGGACCCAACTTGAGGAGCGACTCGAGGGCCTCCGGATGGCAGCCGACGCGCGGGGGATCCAAAATTACTGCGTCAGGCACTTTCTCAAGGCCACTGATGTCGACAAGATCAGCCAGGGCTTCCTCGGTCTTCAATTGAACGAACTCAACGTTTTCCGTTTCAGCTGCATTTGACTTACCATCCGCCACCGCTGAGGCCGATTCCTCGATGGCAATGGCCCTGCCCACATACGGGGCGAGCAGTATCGCAAATACTCCCACTCCAGCATAGGCGTCGATCAGCACCTGATCGGATCGGAGATCGAGCTGACTACGGACTATGTTGATCAGGTTCTGGGCCTGCTCCGTATTGACCTGGAAGAAAGAGGGTGAAGCGATGCGAAGATCTGTACCACCCATGCGCTCCGTGTAATGTGTCTGACCGGAAGGGATCCTTATATCGGGATTCTGGAAAGTCGGCTGGACCAGAAAGTCTCCGGTGTTAACGCCGACACGGACGGACATGTTGGTGGTCTCTGCAGCGCGGTCCTGGAACTCGGTGACCTTCTCGTTGATTGTCGGCGCCATCAACATGCAGTGGTCTATTCTCACGAAGTGGCGAGTGATCCTGTTGGAGAAGCCGAGTTGGCCTCCGCGTCGAATCGTGAAACGTGCGTGATTTCGGTAGTAGAACTCTGAAGGCGCGGGCAGTGTTTCGGCAACATGGACACTTTGCAACGACTCGTGCTTGGCGAATTCGTTAACGATTCTATTGCGCTTGAGCTCAAGCTGGGCAGGGTAGGAAACGTGTTGCCACTGACAGCCGGAACAGCGGCCGTTGTAGCCGCACTTTGGTGTTACGCGGTTGGACGACGGCTTCAGGACCGTATCGACAATCCCCGAGACTCTTTGTTTACGGCGCCGACGGTAGCGATAGATCCTGGCGATGACGCGTTCGCCGGGCATTCCTCCAGCGACGTTGATGAACTCGCCCTCGAAATACGCCGTTGTGTCGCCCAACTCGTCGACTTCGCCAAGGACTAATTCGACGAACTCGGGTTCGGGTTCCAGACGCGTCTTTCGTGAGCGCGTGGTCTGTTTGCTGGGTTCTTTCGTTAACATAGTCATGCCGGCGGTAATGCCAATGGCATTCAATATAACATAGGGGTTGTGGCTGTCCGGTAAACGCGGAGGGAAATATGGAAGAACGAAGTTTCTCGTTCGAGGAATCGCAGGACTTCAACGATCCTTTTGGGATGTCCAAGTATTCGATCAGGCGCTACTCAGTGCAGCACATCCTGCTGGTGCTGACAGTTCTTGGCTTACTCGCCGCCATCAATGTGCAGGCTGTTCTCATTGGTGAATTAGGCCTGATCATCACGGCTGCGATGTGTTTAATCTCAGCCCTTGCCATGGCCGCCCTGGTTGTGCTGGTTGGTCTAAGGACCGTTGCAGTAGAGGTCTGGATCCGGCGGCTGGGAATGGGCGACTTCGAGTACCGTGTGAAACCATGGGGACGGGACGAGGTATCCAAGGCCTGCCTCGCCTTAGAGACCCTGCGATTGAACTCTATTAGAGCAATGCAACTCGACAGGGTGCAGCAACTCTCGGACGAACTCAGCCAGAAGAATGAAGATCTGGAGGAGGCATTAGAAGAGCTTCATCGCAGTCAAGACCAGATCATCAGCCAGCAGAAGTTGGCCGAACTCGGGGAGCTATCCTCTGGGGTGGCCCACGAGATACGCAACCCTCTTCAGTTCATTCGCAACTTTGCCGTCTTGTCCAAGGACATTGGGTTGGAACTTAGCGAAATGATAGAGGGTTCGAGTGTGACTGACAGGGAAGAGGCTGAGGAGCTGATCAAGGACCTCGTCGACAACATGGATAGGGTGGTCCACCATAGTGACCGAGCAAATGGAATCGTTTCCGCCATGCTTATGCTTGACAGGGGTACCGGAGGCGGATTCAGGCCGCTGGACCTGAACTCGCTGGTGGTCGAGCAGACTAATTTGGCACACCGCTCGGTGCAAGCTCAGGACCCAGGTTTCAGTGCGGAGGTCTATCTTGAACTCGACGATTCTATGGAAGAGGTTGTTGCCGTACCCGAGGACATTGCAAGGGTAGTTGCGAACATAGTGACCAACGCGTGCCAGGCCATGGCTGACAAGGCCAACAATCATGGTAAAGACTATATACCTGAGTTGAGCGTCGGTACATTGATAACTGAAGAAGCCGTGGTCATGACTGTAAGGGACAATGGAGTTGGAATGACTCCAGAGACCATGGAGCGGATGTTCAATCCATTCTTTACAACGAAGGAAGGCGGGAGAAACACCGGACTGGGGTTGAGTCTGGCCTTTGACGTAATCAGAGAACACGGAGGTAACATCGAAGCGGAGTCCGAGCTCGGACTATACACCGAAATGAAGGTCGTCCTCCCCAAACAGTCCGAGAAGCGGGAGGAAAGCGGAACTACTCTCGAATGACCTCTCTCAGGCCCGCTCAACAATAACCGGTGCGCCGGATGGAACGGACTTCAGGGATTCCAGGTCACCACTCATGCTTCCGATGATATTGACTGCGCTGGCAGGACGAATCTCGTCGCCCCTGCTCATTGGTGTCGGTCCGAAGAACATGCAGAAAGCACTGCCAGGAGGCCAGTAACCTAGATCCCCAAGTTCGACCACTTCGTGATCAGGTTCTTCAGTTCCCTCGACGGGGATGCCAAAGTAGATCTCGTCTCCCCACGTGCTCGCCGATGCCTCGATTGGCAACGCATCCCATACCCGGGTAGCAATGGCAGAGTCGTTCAGAGCAGCTCCAATGCTCGCAGAGCCCGCTGTGATTGTGATTTCACGTGTACTCAAATGCCAGCCCTCCATGCGGATACAAATGAAGCCTCAGGAACAGGTCCGAGTAGCGTAGCACATGGCAGTGGTCAGCACTGAACCAGCCCGGGCAGCCCAAGCCGGATGCCGCCCTACGGGAAGTAATGGTGGACTGCATCAGCTACACTTATCTGCGATCAGTATGAACAGGAGGCAACCACTTGGACGAATTCATGAAGGCCGCACTGGATGAGGCCCAGGCCGGACTGGCCGAGGGCGGCATTCCCATCGGAGCGGTCCTGGTCGACAATGACGGCAGTATGGCTGCGACGGGTCGAAATAGAAGAATCCAGGATTCCGCCTGCGTGATGCATGCCGAGATCAATTGCCTTTACAACGCCGGAAAGACAATCCAGGACTTTCGCGGCATGACAATGTATTCGACGCTTATGCCATGCCACATGTGCGCAGGGGCAATCGTGCAGTTTGGCATCTCCAGGGTTGTGGTAGCGGAATCAGAGAACTTCGGAGAGTCTAACGGTTACGACCTGATGTTACGGCACGGGATTGAGGTGACTGACCTTGATCTTGAAGACGCCAAGCAGATGCTGGGAGGGTTCATCGAGTCGAATCCTCAGCATTGGAATAGCGACATTGGCAAGTAAGCCAGTCTGAACTCTTGCTGAACGGGCTGCCAGTTCTTACAATCGAATGAGAAGGTACAGCACGAAGACTCTTCGGCGAGTACTTGTAACAGCCACCCATTAGGGGGTAGTAATGCCGGCGCAGCGTCGTCTTCCAGAGTGGTTCAAGGTAAGGATGCCGGGTGGTCCCAACTACCTGCGTCTTCAGGACATGCTCAGGTCAGAGCAGCTTCACACGGTCTGCGAAGAGGCCCACTGCCCGAACATCGGGGAGTGCTGGGAGCGGGGAACCGCGACCTTTATGATCCTCGGCGATATCTGCACGAGGGCCTGTGCATACTGTGCTGTAACAACCGGTACGCCGGTCGGTCTTGATCTCGAAGAGCCGGGGCGTCTTGCCGAGACGGTCGAAAGGATGGGGCTGAACTACGCGGTAATAACGTCCGTCAACAGGGATGATCTGCCCGACGGAGGCGCGTTCATCTTCGCCCAGTGCGTGAGGCAGATCCACAAGAGTATGCCGGAGTGCCGAGTGGAGTTGCTGATCCCAGACTTCGAAGGCAACTGGGATGCACTCGAGACGGTGATGGACTCGAGGCCGGACACGCTCAACCATAACATCGAGACAGTGAGGCGTGTATTCAGCAGGGTCAGGCCCAGGGGCGACTACGACCAGTCACTTGAACTGCTTCGACGGACTCGTGAGATCAACAGTGAGGCAGTCACGAAGTCAGGCATGATGGTGGGTTTGGGCGAAACGTGGGACGAAATCGTAGAGACGATGGAGGACCTGCGATCGGTCGACTGCAATCTACTGACTATAGGTCAGTACCTGCGTCCTTCTGCGAAACACACACCGCTGGTCAAATGGTACACACCATCTGAGTTCGATGAGCTTCGAGAGGTCGGCGAAGGTCTGGGCTTCGATCACGTCGCTTCAGGCCCACTGGTAAGAAGCTCATACCACGCCGATGAACAGCACGCGTCAGCGACGAGAGTTCCTATCGCGTGACATAGCAAACTCCACGCCAAAGCAGGCGCGGAGGGCATCAAGTTCAGTAGAGAGGGCGTCTAGTCGGAAGACGGGAGCTTTCTGGGCTGCTGCACAGGCATTTCAGACTGGCAGCAGAGAATAGCGCCTGTGCCGGGCTTGGTGCACAACACCATTGTGCCGCAGTTCTCGCACTGGTACCGTCGCCCTAGCTGGTTAGGCATCGAAGTTCACCTCTGTCGTCGCAGTTTGGAGGAGCGTTGCCGCTGCCTCTACTTCTTGCTCAGCGGCTCGCCACAGCAGTGGATGTTTCCTTCTTCGGAGCCCCTCGTGACGACGAATTCAGCGCCGCACTTGCCGCAGAAATACCGCTTTCCCGTTTCGGTGGCCACTGGTAATACCTCGTTCACACTGGCTTGCCGAAAATTATATCTAGGGCCTTCAATCGAGTCAACGACTTGCATTGAAGGGAGAAGAGGGCAGAGTCCTGATGTACTCGATTAGCTCAGATGCGGCCTTGTAGTCTCTCAAGCCCCTTTGAAGAATAGTCGGAAGAACGTAGAAGGTCGAGATCCCTTCAGACCAGAGGTCGAACACCAGTTGCCTGGCGATGTCCAACCCGGACCTGCCAGAGTCGAGCTCGTTGCGAATGTCGTCGGGAACATTCCCGAAGTCAATTCCGTCGTGACTCAGTATCTGGACCCCCGCGAATACCGGGATTTGGACATTGGGGCCCTGTGACATGCGACGTCGCAGGTTTACGAGGTCGTGGACTCCGAAGTGGGACTGAGCGAGTAGATATTCGGCACCGGCGTTGACTTTGCGAACCGCAAGTGAAATTTCCCGGTCTGCTCCCTTAGACAAGTCCACTGTCGCCCCCGCGCAGAATCGGGTGGGAGCTGCCAGGGCAAGTCCCCTGAAGTCGAGGGCTCTGTTCATTCCGACTATGTCGGTCAGCAGGGAAGTGGTCGTATAGTCGCTGACTGTCGTGACACGTCCAGTGTCGCGGCTTTGGATGGGATCGCCTCTTACGACGACGACATTCCTCAGTCCCTGCCAGTGGGCGCCCAGCAACAGGCTCTGTACCGCTATGCGGTTCATATCACGGGTCGCCAGGGTAAAGACCGCTGGTTTCCCGAGTCCTTCCTGAAGATAGGAGGCGATGAATACAGAGCTAACCCGTACGGACTGCCCGGGATTGTAGGCTACCGACAGGAAGTCGGCGTCTATGTCGGCGACCTCAGTGGGCGATCCAGAACTTCCTCCGCGGGGAGGAGACACGTCGCAAATGATGACAGGTCTACCGGAAGACGAGACGACGACATTGGTGACAGTTGTCAAATTCGCAGACCGTGAAGCTCATGGCAAGAAAGAAAATGGCCGGGGACCTCGCGAAGTCCCCGGCCGTTATTTTAGGCAGTATTACCGCCAGAGGCGGCTATTTCCACCCCATGCTGCCGTCTTTGCGGGGTATGAGAGACACTCGATGGCCGTCTGGGCACCGGTACCGCTCTTCGCGGATTTCCTTTCGCTTGCCGCTCAAGGAGGTCTGCTCCATTTCGACGCCATTGTCGCAGAGAGGGCAGGTAACCCCGAACACGACACGGTTGCGAAGGCGCCGCAGCTGCACGTGAGCCAGGGTCTCCGCAAGCTTGGGAGCGTCTCCCACGTACCTGAAGACGTAGCGAGTAGCCGCGCTCATCAGGTTCCTTCTTCCGATCTGGGTTGGGGGCGTGTAGCTGTAGTCGACGTAACCACACTGGAGACACTGAGGTTCGTAGTAGTTGGAGACCAGCGATGCCTCACAGCGGGGACACACGGCATGTCGTGCCTGTGTGCTGGTATTAGTTGATGGTGCAGACGAGACCACCATAGTGAAAACTCCTCGTTACTGTAGTACTGGTCTCGACCCGGTACTCGTGTGTGCCTATTAAGGACGCGCCAGCGGTTTCTTATATGGTCTTGCGCCGCGGCCATCTGTGCACGCACCTTTACCAGGGCGAACGATGATCTATGTATTCTCAGCCGTGATCCTCACGGACCACTTTGACCAAAAGTTTTGATTGGGCGAAACGCTGTCCGACGAATCGGACTCCCCCGCGTTCCGCACACTTCTGCATGCAGAGATCTGGAGATACATCGGAGAAAGTAGATTCAACGACGGTATGGCCAGGTCACTTAAATCATAAATGGCATAACCTTGGTGGTCGCAAGGTAGTAAGTCAGCAATTCATAGAGAAAAATATTGGAAGTTTCCGGTTTTTCAACTGGGCGCAATTTTGAAGGCTTGAGCGCGGGTAAATCGCGACATTTGCACTCTACAGGCTGTGTCTTTCCCAACAGATGCGACGGCACCTAACTTGGGTTCAATGGAAGTCCAAATGGGTGTTTATGTATTCATAAAGTGAGCTTTCAATACCTTAGTTCTTACATTCCGCAGCAGGACAATTAAGTTCAGGAATACCGGCAGGAGAAATTGCATGAGCGCAAATTTCTTTGCTATAGTCCGAATGCTGTGCATAGCTAATTCCACGTTGCAAATGAGGTGTATCCCCAGTGCCCCTGAACATAGTCGTATGTGCAAAACAGGTCGTCGACCCGGAGACTCCGGCCTCGGCATTTCGGATCGATCCCGAAGCGAAGCGAGTATTGCCGGCAGCTGGTATTCCTCCTGTCGTAAATGGGTTCGACGAGAACGCGGTTGAGGCAGCTCTCCAGCTCAAAGAGTCGGTAGGGGCTGACGTGACCGTAGTTTCCGTGGGCAGTGGATTCGTCATGGACGTCATGAAGAAGCCGCTTTCAATGGGCGCCGACAACCTGATTCTGGTGGACGATCCTGCCGTCGAAGAGTTGGACGCGTTTGCTACGGCGAATGCTCTGGCAGAGGCAATCAGAAAGATCGGGCAGTTCGACCTGGTCCTCTGTGGTAGGCAGGCATCTGACTGGGATAACTCGATGGTGCCGCTTGGCGTGGCTGAACTCCTGGGCCTTCCCTGCGTCACCCTGGCCCAGAAGATTGACGTAGAGGGCGACGGCATTGTGGTGCAACGGGCACTGACCGATGGCTACGAGGTAGTTAAGGCACCCTTGCCCGCAGTCGTGACCGTAAGCAATGAGCTGGGCGAGCCGCGGTACCCGACACTCAGGGGTATAATGATGGCAGGACGGAAGTCGCCGACGGTCTGGTCAGCCAGCGAGCTGGACCTGGACGAGGCCTCGCTATCGCCGAAGTTGTCGCTGGAGGACTTGTATGTACCTGTCAGTGATCAGCAGTGCGAATTCATAGAGGGCGAAGACGAGGTGGAGGCAGGTAGAAATCTCGCGCTGAAGCTTCGCGAAGCAAGGCTGATCTAAGAAACCTCACAAGTTTGACTCGAAATCGGAGCGGATAAAATGCCAGGCATTCTGGTTTTCGGAGAGATGAACCAGGGAGAACTCGCCAGCGTAACAGGCGAGCTTATTGCGGTAGCCAAGGCGCTGTCAGGGGAAACTGGCGACGAGGTCGAGGTAGCGCTGCAGTCCGATTCTGTAGGGAACGCAGCGGAAGAGTGCATCTCATTGGGTGCGGATAAAGCGTACCGCGTGGAAAGCGCCCTGCTGTCTGAACCTCAGATAGATGCACACCTGGAAGCATTCACACAGGTAGTGTCCCAGACGCAACCATCCATTGTCCTCATAGGAAGAACTCCGATTGGCAGGGACGTCGGTCCCCGTCTTGCGTTCAGGCTTGGGGTAGCTGTTGCCCAGGACTGCGTTGAAGTATCCATCGACAGCGACAGTGGTCGGGTCGTCGCTACACGTCCAGTCTACGGCGGAAATGCACTGTCGCGAGTCTCATTTGCCGGTGATGACACACAAGTCGTTCTCGTGAGACCCAAGGTGTTCGAGGTCCTGGAGCCCGACGCAGAGAGAAGCGGCGAAGTAGAGGACTTTCCCATTAGCCTGGATGAGTCAGCAATAAAGGCACGACTGGTCGAGACCGTCACACAGCAGGCGGAGGGAGTTCGACTGGAAGATGCGACCATTGTCATCAGCGGTGGAAGGGGCCTGGGGGGACCGGAGCCATTCGACGAGCTTCGGAGTCTGAGCGATGCACTCGGTGGCGCACTTGGCGCGTCGCGGGCGGCTTGCGATGCAGGTTGGATAGACCACAGCCACCAGGTCGGTCTCACTGGGAAGACAATCACCCCTGATCTATACATTACCGTCGGAATTTCAGGCGCGAGCCAGCATATGGCCGGCTGCTCTGCCTCCAAGAACATAGTCGCAATCAACCGCGACGAGGACGCCAACATCTTCAAGTCGGCCACCTATGGCGTGGTTGGGGACTGGAACAGAGTACTGCCCTCGTTCATCGAGACTGTCAGAGAGTTGAGAGACAGCTAGTTCTCTCAGTAGGCGAGGTATGTAGATGGAAGGAAACTTCCTCTTCGATATCGACCAGGTTATCAGGAATGTATCGGAAGCGGAGGTCATGTCGGTTTTCTTCCCGACATTTCGTCGCGCACTGATCGTGGACACAAGGGCCAATGACTCTGTAGGGCCATATGTGCGTCTGATGCCTATGGCACGGTCGCCTCAGGACCGGATGCGGTCGATTCGTCGTTTGCGTCCGCAGTTCCCAAGGCCCACTAACTTGACTCTCATTCCATGGCAGAGGTACGTGGAGAGCTTGGTTGAGTCGGGAGTCTGGGACCAGATAGTCGACAGGATCAGCCAATCTGGGGATGGTTCCGCGGTCACGGCCTGCAACGAAGCACTCAGTGAGCTACGGCAGATGGAACGAGACGAGCTCGTGTCGGCAATTACAGGCCGCAACTATCACACCATCTGGCCTGCCGATTCCGATTAACGGCGTGCCATGCTTACGGTCACCGGAAATGCCAAACGCGAACTCAAGCGCATTGTCGACTACAGGAATCTAGGGGTCGGACGATGCCTGCGGCTCGCCATACCGCCGGCGTGGCCCGGTCCGGGCGACTTCGGCATTGTTGTAGACGAAGAGAAGAGCGACGATATGAGCGTAACGCTCAGGGGCATCAAGATACTTCTTCTGAAGCAGGAACTTGCCCCTCAGCTCTCGACCTCGATCCTTGACTTCAAGGAGACCCCCCACGGTCAGGCGTTCACACTCGACGTCTACTAGCCAGACTGTTATTGCCAAGTTAGCTATACACGATAGCCTGATGTCGGCGATGTATGCATGAGTGTTCCAGCCTGCCTACTTTGCGACGGCAGTTCATGTCACCTCCTGCATAGATCAGACGACAGTCATGGCTTGAGGGAATTCTGGGACTGCGATGACTGCGGGCTCGTCTTTGTCCCTCCCGAGTTTCATCTACCTGAGAGCGCAGAGATAGAACGCTATCTGACGCACAACAACGATCCGTCTGACTGTGGGTATCGCAACTTCCTATCTCGACTATGGGACGTTCTGAGACCCAGGTTGACTAACGGTTCCACTGGACTGGACTTTGGCTGTGGGCCTGGTCCGGCTTTGGCCCAGATGATGCAGGAGGACGAATTTGAGGTCAGTCTTTACGATCCTTACTTCTTCCCGGAAGAATCGGTCCTGGAGCGGCGATACGACTTCGTAACCTGTACTGAAACGGTGGAGCACTTACGGTTACCACTGCATGAGTTCAAGCTCCTCGACTCTCTGCTGGTGCCGGGAGGGTACCTCGGCATAATGACGGGAATGCTGGAGGACCGGCCCGGATTCTCGTCCTGGTACTATCAAAGAGATCCGACCCACATTGGGTTCTACTCGGAACGCACCATGTTGTGGGTCAGTCGCGAGATGGGATGGGATGTTGAATTCCCGTCCAGGAACGTAACTCTGTTTCAAAAAACTTGACCTGATCCAGACTGCAAGTCGGAGGGATAACATGGAACTGAATCTGATCGCCGAATTCAAGGCGCATCCCAGGCACGCGCAGGCTGTGTCGTTCGCGCCTGACGGCAACGAGCTCGTGACAACAGGTATGGATGCGCTGGCCAAAGTGTGGTCTGTGCCAGAGTTCGACCTGCTCAGGACGTTTACGGGCCATGACAAGAGCGTGAACTCTGCCGCCATTTCGCCGGACGGTACACTCGTATTGACCGGTTCAACGGACAGGACAGCGATAGTATGGGACTGGGCGAGTGGTGAAGAAGTGGTCAGGCTTTCCGGTCATCGCAATACGATTGCTGCTTCTTCCTTTGATCCCAGCGGAGAAACAGGGGTTACCGCGTCTTACGATGGGCGCATAGGGTTTTGGTCAAAGGGATCGGATAGCCTCGATGTCATCGTGTCTCATCCCCGAAATGTAACGTGCGTCAGCTTTACCCCGAGTGGAGACGAATTGGCCACATCCGGAATCGGCAACATTGTTAAGATCTGGGACGTCGAATCACGGAAGGTTATCAGGGAGATTGAGGTGCCCGGACAGGCAGCCACCGGATGCCTTTTCAAGTCAGATGGTCAGTTACTGTGCACCACGTATGAGGGGGAGTTGGTCTTGCTAGGCTCGGACGACTATGAGACCGTGTCGTCTGGTCAGATGCAAGGTGCCGGACCAAATTCGGTCGCAACTGTTCGGGGCACCGAGCTTTTGTTTTGTTCCGTTGCTGGCGGCGTTCGAGTACTGGACGGAAAGACCTTTGAGGTCGTCGCCCAGGATGAGACAGGCATCAAGGGCATGTACGGAGTGGCTTCTTCGCCGGATGGTTCGAAGGTTGCTGCTGTGAGCGCTGATGGCAGGCTCAGGGTCTGGACACTAGAGGACTAAGGATTTCACCCTTGGCTCTCGCGCCTCAGCGCAGCGTGTCAACTAGTTGGGGTAGGGTAGTGCCAGCTGGCCCCCGAAGGGCCACGTCGGCGATCTCTGAGAGTGGAGTCGGGCTGGGGTTGGCCTCGATGACGAAGCCACCACGCTCAGCGACCGCCTGCGGAAATGCCGCGGCCGGGTACACCGTGGCAGACGTGCCACAGACTATCATGCAGTCACTCTGGTTTGTAGCATCGAAGCAGGCGTTGAGTACTCGATGTGGGATGGGTTCCCCGAACATCACGGTATCGCCCTTAACCAGGCCACCACATTCAGGACAGATGGGCGGCAACACCTCGTAGTCGAACTCTTCCCTCAGCCAACGGCTTTCACAAACGATGCAGCGTAACTTGGTGCGATTGCCATGAATTTCAATCAACCTGGTGGAGCCGGCACGGACGTGCAGGTTGTCTACGTTCTGCGTAATGGTCATCTTGAGAATGTCCATCTGTTCGAGGTCGGCCAGGGCCTGATGGCCAGGGTTCGGCTGGGCGGCGTCGATTGCGGCACGGAACTCTGTCCTGGCCGGGTCGGACTCCGGGTTTAGCTGGTCCTTCCACCATCCAACGGGATCACGCAGGAGCTCCTGGTAGCCGTTCCAGCTTGGTTCTCCGATGCGCGTCCACAGTCCACCCGATCCTCTAAAGGTGGGGATACCGCTCTCCGCTGACAGCCCGGCCCCAACAAGGGCGACAACATAGCTTGAATTGCTGATTATCTCTGCGGCAGCATCGATCGACTTCTCATCGCTGTTCAATTACGTACCTCTCAAGCAATCGCTGTCACGTAGCGGAAGTCAGTTTACCAGACTCGACAAATACCCTACGGTCGGTGCCAATGCCGAGTTGTTCAGCCAGCCCAGGTTCAGCGGTCGTGACTATGACCTGCTCATATCGCGACGTGAAGTCGAGAACGTGACGCTGGCGACCGGGGTCAAGTTCCGACATCACGTCGTCAAGCAGGATCACAGGCTCATCGCCTATCGACTCGGATATCAGGCGCGCCTCTGCAAGTTTCATGGCGAGTACCACTGTCCTCGCCTGACCGCGAGATGCGAATCCAACTACGTCCATGTCCCCAATCGAAGCTGACAAGTCGTCCCTATGTGGTCCGATGAGGCTGTGGCCCGCAGCAATCTCCCGGGCGACAGTCGCTCTCAAGTCTTCGAGGAGTGCGTTTGCGACTTCTCGGGCGTCCAGGGAGGACTCTACATCCGAAGAAGGTCGATAGGTTAGCGTGAGCGGTTCCTCTGAGGCGCTGAGTTGGGCATGAATCTCATTGGCGAACCTGCCCAGCTTGTCGAGCGTCTGAAACCTCTGCGCCACGATTCTACCGGCGCTCACGGCGAAGCGTACATCCCAGAATTCAAGCTCAGACCGATTCGATGTACCCTCCCGGATTGCTCTCAGCAAGTGGTTTCGCTGTCTCAAGACCCTGCTGTACTCCTGCCAGTCGGCCAAGTACGAGTGTGATAACTGCGAGATCAGCATGTCCAGGAATCGTCTGCGGACCTGAGGGGGGCCCGTGCTGAGATCGACGTCCTCTGGAGAGAATTGCACGGCCTTCAGGACGCCCACGAAGTCGTTTGAGCGACGCTTCACACCGTTCACCTGGAGTGTCTTTTGCGCCCTTGTAGGCCTGGGGTTCGGGCCGTCGGTAGAAGCCCCCCGGGCATTTGGTCCAGTAGCAGTTGAGCTGAGATCTATCTGGAGACGCACCTGCCCGGCCGCGCGGTCAACTAGTCCAAGAACCTGTGCGTGTATGGGGAACCGCTTTAGCGCCTCGGTGTTGATCAGTTCGGCGTCGCCGGAGGCTCTGGTCGACCGTGCGACCGACAGCATGTGGATCGCCTCGATCAGGTTGGACTTCCCGTGTCCGTTAGGGCCCTGAAGCAACACGATGCCCGCGTCGAGATGCAACTCTTCGGTCGCGTAGTTGCGGAAGTTGGTGAGGTTGAGCTGGGAAATGCGGATGTGACTGCCTCTCAGTCACGAGAGTACACGTGACGATTCTAGCACAGGGTATATGGGATGGTTTGGTTCGACCTCAGAAGCCATGTTAGAGTATCGTTGATTTTCGGGTCTGCCCGCCCGGTGAACTCGCTTTAGGGGAGATAACGGTAGGATGAGTGTGTTGGCACTTGCTGGTGGCGTAGGTGGTGCGAAGCTGTGTCTTGGACTAGCTAGAATTCTCGACCCGGATGACCTACAAATAATTGTCAATACTGGAGACGATGAGGAGTTCTATGGACTGCATGTCTCTCCCGATCTGGACACGGTCATGTACACGCTGGCCGGTCTGGCTAATCCCTACACCGGGTGGGGTATAACCGGCGAGACGTTTGCCACACTGGAACACCTGAGCAAGCTCGGGGAGGACACATGGTTCGGTCTCGGAGACCGAGACATGGCGACTCACATCGTGAGGACGAACATGCTTCGGCAGGGAAAGACGTTGTCCGAAGTTACGACTCAGCTGTTCCGGTCGCTCGGTGTAAGTCACCCAGTCGCTCCCATGACCAACGACAGAGTCAGGACTAAGGTCGTGACCGATATGGGTGTCCTTGCCTTCCAAACGTACTTCGTCAAGCACAGTTGCGAACCCGTTGTCAGTGAATTGATGTACGAAGGTTCAGACAATGCGTCTATGGCGCGGGCGTTCAGCGAGGCCCTTCAGGAAAGAAGCGTGCTGGTGTACTGCCCGTCGAATCCGCTGCTGAGCATGGCTCCAATCCTCTCCGTGCCGGGAGTAGAAACGGCAATCAAAAGCTTCGGCGGGGTAACCATTGCGGTCAGCCCCATTGTAGGCGGCAAGGCGCTAAGGGGGCCGGCAGCAAAGTTGCTGGGGGAACTCGGTGAAGATGTGTCATGCGTTGGGGTCGCCAAACGCTATTCAGGAATCTGCGACGTGTTTGTACTGGATAACATTGATCGGCACCATGCTGATGACATCAGGTCCCTTGGGATGGTGCCTGTTGTTGTGGACACGATCATGAACACAGAACAGGACAAGATCGAACTGGCTCGTGTAATCCTGGAAGTTGCAGGGGTGGCACATGCCCCATGAGGCATCTGTCACTGTTGTCGTGCCCATGAAGCCTCTCTCCGAGTCGAAGACACGGCTCAGCGACCACCTCGACAGCGAAGAGCGCGCTGAACTCAGTGCCGTGATGCTGGCATCGGTGCTCGGGACACTACGTGATTCCAGGGTTTCTGGGACAGTTGTTGTTGGAGGAGACGAGAGAGTTCAGGCGATCGCTGAAGACCATAACGCGACCTGGAGTCCCGACAGGTACAACGACCTCAACCTTGCGGTGAATGGTGCGTTCAAGCGTGTTTGGGACGCTGGCGGAGCTGCCGCCTACATCCCGGGTGATCTGCCACTGCTGACCGACTCGGATGTCCTGGGCCTTGTAGAGCTCGTGTCACACACTAACGGGATAACCATCTGTCCTGCTCACGACGGTGGCACAAATGCCCTCGTAGTCCCCGCAGATCTGGAGTTCACACCAAAGCTGGGAAGTGAAAGCCACAGGAAGCACAGGGGACAGGCAATGGACCTGAACATAGAGTTCAGGGAGTTCTGGACGCCTGGGTTTGAGTTGGACGTCGATACAGTCACCGACCTTCGCCAGTGCCTGGACAGTCTGCCATCGTACATTCGGAGTTTTGTGAAGCCCGACGGAGTTGCTGAACGTTGAGATTTGGAATACTCTTGCCAACCCGCCGCCTGGTGATGGAAGGAGGTAAGCCTGAGGCGTTCCGCCAGGTAATCGATCTGGCGCAGACAGCGGAACGCGCAGGCCTTGACTCAGTCTGGGTCGGAGACAGCCTGACGGCCAAGCCTCGACTGGAACCACTCACCACACTGACCGCCGTGGCGTCACACACAGATCGGGTAAGGTTAGGGACAGCTGTCCTGTTGCCGGCGCTTAGGCATCCTGTTCACCTCGCGCATCAGGCGGCGACATTGGACTTCATCTCAGGCGGTAGGCTCGTTCTCGGATCCGGCGTGGGTGGCGCATTCAACGATGCCCAGCAAAGTGAGTGGCATAACGCAGGTGTCGATTCGAAGACGCGATCCACACGGTTCGAAGAGGTCGTGCATGTGGTCAGGAGCCTTACTACCGGTGAGCCCCTGTATTTCTCGGGAAAGCACTTCGAATTCAATGATGTGAGCATAGCTCCGGTATCGCCGCAGAAGGGTGGCGTGCCTTTTCTCGTTGCGGCACATTGGCGCACTGGCCGTGAGCGGCAATTCGAAAGAGTCGCACGTCTTGGATCTGGAGTAATCTCGATATCCGACTATCCCGACGAGTACTCGATAGTAGTCTCCAGGGTCAGCCACCATGCTGAAGAATCAGGAAGACAAGGGGACGATCTGGAGCGGTCGTTCTACATGACGGTAAACATCGGGACTGATGCTGACGAGAGTGCGGCAGAGGCCGACAGGTTTCTGAACATGTACTACGGAATGAACATGTGGGGTGATAGGTGGGGGCCTTACGGTCCGTCAGAACTGATCTCCGACCGCATACGGCGCTATGAGGCTGCTGGCGCGGAAACGATGATCGTCAGGTTTGCTTCGTTCGACCAGGAGCGGCAGTTATCTCTGTTCCTCGAAGAGATCGCGCCCGAGTTCAAGTAGCCGCTCGAATTCTTCCTCGTTGAGTACATCTACTTCCAGCTTGTGAGCGTCAGCCAGCTTGGAGCCGCCGCCCTCACCGGCCACGAGGTAGTCGGTACGCTTGCTAATCGAACCAGAAACCGCGCCTCCGAGGTCTTTGATCCTGTCCTGTATTTCTGAGCGCGAGTAGTTCAGAAGTCTCCCGGTCACGACGAACCGCAGGCCATCCAAATTGGCATCGCCGGAACTCTCAGATACTTCCTCGGTCATGTTTACGCCACCGCGCTGGAGTTTATCCACGACAGATGCGTTGGTCTCCTGTGTGAAGTAGCCATGGACCGATTCAGCGATCTTGGGCCCAATGCCGTTAATGGAGACCAGCACGTCCTCGGATGCCTCGTGTATGGCATCCATACTTCGGAAGTGTCTCGCCAGGACACCAGCGACCTCCCCTCCGACGAATGGGATACCAAGTGCGACCAGGACGCGGGCCAGTGGCTGGCTCCTGCTCCTGTCGATTGCCTCAAGCAGATTGCTGACGCTCTTTTCTGCCATTCTCTCCATACCGACGAGGTCGTCTCGATGCTCATGCAGGGAGTAGATGTCGGCAACGTCCTTAAGAAGCCCGGCGGAGATCAGGGCTTCACCCTGTTTGACACCCAAGCCCTCGATGTCCATTGCGCCCCTGCTCACAAAGTGCTCTATCATGCGAGTCAGTTGGGCAGGGCACGAGGCATTAGTGCAGTAGGACATTGCCTCGCCGTCGCGGCGAACTACAGGTTGTTCACAGTTTGGACACTCCGATGGCATCGTTACCTTGAGTTCATCACCTGTCCTCAGCTCGGTAAGGGACCGTACTACCTGCGGGATTACCTCCCCGGCCCGCTCGACGACTACCCGGTCGCCGATTCGCAGATCGCGCGAGGTAATGAAGTCCTCGTTGTGAAGAGTGGCCTGCTTTACCGTTACCCCGCTCACGTATACCGGCTCCAGGACTGCATAGGGATTGATTGTACCTGTGCGTCCCACATTGAATTTGACGTCCTGCAAGGTTGTTATCGCCTGTTCAGCGGGGAACTTGTAGGCGATGGCCCATCTCGGCTCACGTCCTACATCTCCGAGGTGACGTTGGTAGTCGAACCGGTTGACCTTGACGACGAGGCCATCGCAGCCATAGTCCAGGTCGTGGAAATCGTCGCGCCAGCGCTCGTACCAGTCCACGACATCGCGGACTGTTGTGAACCGCCTGTTGTACTCATTGACCTTGAAACCAAGGTCGGCCAGGTAGTTGAGAGTGTCATGTTGGTTGTCAGGGACGCCGCCGCCCTCCCTGTAACCGACTGAGTAGACGAAGATGTCGAGCGGACGTTCAGCGGTCATCTGAGGGTCTAGCTGCCTGAGCGAACCAGACGCTGTATTTCGTGGGTTTACATAAGTTGGCAGCCCCTGGGATTCACGAAATCGGTTGAATTCGTTGAATTTGGACTTCGGGAAAACTACCTCACCGCGTACTTCCAGAACGGAGGGTACGTCCGACGAGTTAAGTCTTAGCGGTATGCTTCGGATCGTCCGGAGATTAGCTGTTACGTCCTCTCCGACTAGACCGTTTCCCCTGGTGGCGCCACGAGTCAGCACGCCTTTCTCGTAGGTCAGCGAGACCGCCAGACCGTCGAACTTCAGCTCGCACACCATGTCGAACTGTTCGACCTCAAGCTGCTCAGCTACACGCGAGTGCCAGGCGGCCAGTTCCTCTTCATCGAAGGCGTTGCCGAGACTCAGCATCGGCAACCTATGAGTGACCTCGCTGAAACCCTCTGCGGGGACACCCGATACGCGCTGAGTAGGTGAATCCGGAGTAACGAGGTCAGGGTGCTCACTTTCAACGGCGCGGAGCTCACGCATTAGCACGTCGTATTCCGCGTCTGACACCTCGGGACTTGACTGCACGTAGTAGAGATAGTCGTGGCGGTTGATCTGCTCCCTGAGGTGAGCGAGCCTGTACTGAACGTCTGTGTGTACAGATGTCATTGTTGCTCCTGGTGCAACTGGGCAGGTGGAGTGAGTACGTCTAACATAGTGCACGACCTGGGCAGATTTTAAGCCAATTTCGGGTCTCTTGCTGGAAAGAAAACTGCCAACTGGATATACTCCATACGCTCACGTGTACAGCACATGGCGATCGAGCACACGAACGAAAACTGAGAGGTAAGACATTGGCTCCTTCCAAGGAGTTTCTGGACTTCATTGAGCAGTACCCTCCGTTGAAGGCCATCGGCAATACGCCGACGGCACAGGTCGCTCTTGACTATGACACTGGGGATGCCCGGGTGTTTGCCAAGTACGAGCACCTCAACCCTGGGGGATCAATCAAGGACAGGCCGGTGTTGAGAATGCTGGTCGAGGCCATACTGGCGGGGAACCTCACAAGGGACAAGACGATTCTTGACGCCACCTCTGGTAACGCTGGGATTGCGTACGCCATGATTGGAGCGGTCCTTGGCTATAGGGTCGCGCTCGTCATGCCAGAGAACGCCAGTGAAGAGAGGAAGAAACGACTCATTGCTCACGGCGCGGAAATCATCGCTACTGATCCAATGCTCGGTTATGATGAAACGCTCTATGAGGTCAAGCGTCGCTACGAGAGCGATCCCGACCGGTACTTCTGGTGCGACCAGTACTCCAACATGAACAATCCCCAGGCTCACTACGACACAACCGCCGAGGAGATCCTGAAACAGGTACCGCAGATCACTCACTTCGTCGCTGGGGTCGGCACTGGAGGCACTATCAGCGGGGTAGGGCGGAGGCTGAAGGAGCATAATCGGGACATTCATATCGTCGGCATCAACCCGCCGGAATGGCCTGGTGTCGAAGGATTGAAGCCTCTCGGCGAGGGTCACATCATTCCTAACACGTTCGACCAGACTGTGGTCGACGAGATGCTGCCGATAGACGTGGACGAGGCGAGGACCGTTTCGCTCGAGCTGTCAGCCAGGGGCCTGTTTGCTGGACAGAGTTCGGGCGCCTACATGCTTGGAGCACTCAAGACGGCAAAAAGGGCCGGAGAAGGATCGGTCGTTACGATCTTCAATGACATCGGCGAGCGATACTTCAGCACCGGCATGTGGGACCAGCGCTAAGCTACCGTCCAAACCTAATTCCGTTCTGCCGGATTAGACGTCGAGGTTCTTCACTTCCAGAGCGTGAGTCTGAATGAAGTTGCGTCTGGGAGCGACGACATCTCCCATCAGGGTTGAGAAGACCTCATCCGCGCCTGCGGCATCCTCGATGGTGACCTGGAGAAGAGTCCTGCGCTCAGGATCCATGGTGGTCTCCCAGAGCTGCTCAGCGTTCATCTCGCCCAGACCCTTGTACCTCTGCAGGTGGACATTCCGCCTGTTCTTCAGTTGAATCATCACACCCTCGCGCTCGCCCTCACTGTATGCGTAGTGAGAATCGCGTCCGGCCGTAATCTTGTACAGGGGCGGCTGAGCGATGTAGACATGACCCCGCTCGATCAACTCGCGCATGTGTCGGAAGAAGAACGTCAGGATAAGCGTCCTGATGTGGGAACCGTCTACGTCAGCATCGGTCATGATGATGATGCGGTGGTACCGTAGCTTCGTCACGTCGAGATCGTCATCCAAGCCGGCGCCAATCGCAGTGATCATGGAGCGGATGCCGTCGTGGCTGAGCATCTTGTCGGCTCGTGCCTTCTCGACATTCAGGATCTTTCCCCAAAGAGGGAGTATGGCCTGAGTCCTGCGGTCTCTTCCGCCCTTGGCGGTACCGCCTGCTGAGTCGCCCTCAACCAGGTAGATCTCGCAGAATTCTGGATTCTTCTCAGCGCAGTCGGCGAGCTTGCCCGGCAGACCTCCGCCGTCCATCGCATTCTTGCGAATGATGAGGTCGCGTGCCTTTCTGGCTGCCTCCCGCGCGCGCTGAGCTGTCAGACACTTTTCTATGATGCGCTTCGCATCGGTCGGATTGTCCTCAAGATAGTACTGGACAGCCTCAGCAACGACGCTCTCTACCTGCGTTCGGACTTCTGGATTGCCGAGCTTGCCCTTGGTCTGTCCCTCGAACTGCGGATCGGTTAGCTTGACGCTGATGACGGCAGTCAGTCCCTCGCGCGTTTCTTCACCGGCCAGATTGGGTTCAGATTCTTTGATTATGTTCTGCTTGCGTCCGTAGTCGTTCATCACTCTGGTCAGTGCAGAGCGGAAGCCGGTGATGTGTGATCCCCCGTCGTGTGTATTAACACAGTTTGCGAACGAGTAGACGAACTCGTTGAAGCTGTCGTTGTATTGCAGAGCAGCTTCGACGATTGTGCCGGCCTCAAGCTGCTTCTCCACGTAAATTGGCTTCTGATGCAGCACTTCCCGCGTCTGGTTCAGGTTGGAAACGAAGCTGGAAATGCCACCGTCGAAATAGTAGGTGACCTCGTTATTGGGCCATCTGTCAGCGTGGTAGTGACTCCTGAATCTAATTCGGAGTCCCTTGTTCAGATAGGCCATCTCCTTGAAGCGCTGAGCAAGCACGTTGAAGTCATACTCATACTCGTGGAATATCTGCCTGTCGGGGAGGAAAGTGACGGCTGTCCCTGACTTTTCCCTCTCATCGGGACTCGCCCTCCGGTAGCGTAGATCCTCCTGTCGAATTCCGCGCGAGAATGGCTGATAATAGACCCTGTTAGAGCGGTACACTTCTACATTGAGGTATTCGGAGAGAGCGTTTACTACCGAGGCTCCAACACCATGCAGGCCACCTGATACCTGGTATGCCTTGCCGCCGAACTTGCCTCCAGCGTGGAGCGTGGTCATCACCGTCTCGACACCGGATAGCCCTGTGGTGGGGTGCTTGTCTACAGGGATGCCCCTGCCGTCGTCCACAACCGTGACCGAGCCGTCTTCATGCAGCGTAATCTCAACGCTTTCGCAGAAACCAGCCATGAACTCGTCGACAGCATTGTCGACGATCTCGATAATCAGGTGATGCAGGCCGCGTTGGTCGGTGCTGCCGATGTACATTCCTGGCCGGCGACGTACGGCCTCCATGCCCTCGAGGACCTGAATGTCGGTCGCGGTGTACTGGCCAAGGTCGTCCGGTCTGGTTGCCATACAAAACTCCTGTAGAGGTTGAGTAGCGCTACGCGGCCCAGTCTGAGACTGGAATCCTCGAATGGAGCATCCGCAGCTTCCAACTGGCACAGTTCATGCCTATAGGTAGTCGGGTTAACGGCCCTCTCAACGTAGTTGCAAATGCTTCAGTCGAGAGCCAAGCCAGCCGTTTGGATGCGACGTTTTCCGTACAAATAGCAGTAGGACAATTGTATCATTTTTCGAACGTATACTCAATCGGGCTGACGCGTTCCTCAAACGTGATTTGCAGGTGCAGAGGGTACCCCGACAGGTGCTGAAACCTGTGTAGTCTTACTGCCGACTTGCGAAGCATCCAAGCGTCCAGTCGCCGATTTCTTGACAGGGGAGTTGTGTGCGTTCATCATTAGCCAACGCATATTGCGTGTTGAACCTGTCAAACAGAATCAGAGACGGCGGGAGCGCCCGTCAAAGGGCCTAAGAGAGGAAGCTGGTCGAAGTCCAGCGCTGTCCCGCAACGGTAGGCTTCGCTGAAGTGCGAAGCGAGCCCGGTCCACTACTCCCGTCGACAACTTGGCCTTCGAGGAAAGGTACGAAATCGGCCCGCAGAGCCGCGACTGACCCTGCTCCTTCCTGGAAGCAGGGTCTTTTCTTTATCAAGAACGGACACTGTGTCACCCCTGTGTACGGCATGGTCGGCTACTTCAACTGATGGAGTTGAAATTGCAAAGACTCACCATATCCCTTTTAGGCCTGCTCCTTGTCTGGATCGGCATGATCGCTTGTGCAACGAATGAGCCTGGCGCGCCGCCAGCGCCGGAAGTTCCAGCACTCGCAGCACCAGCACAACCGGCTCTCGCGCCACAGACCGCTCCGTCGACTGAGCCGGCACAGCCTCACCCCCCAGCGCCGGCACCGACGAGGGTCCCTGACATGGCAATCGGGGTCTTTGAAGTTGGCACACTACCAAAGCGCGCTGAGACTCCCCCTTCAAGACTCAGGGTGGAAGAACCGACTCCAATACCCGCCGTATACCCAGTTTCAGTGAAGTCTGGGGACGGACGCGAGATTACGTTCGATCAGCCTCCCGAGAGGATAGTCGCTTTTGACTCTGCGATTGTAGAAATCCTATTCGCCATAGGAGAGGGCGAGCGGATCGTCGGGACTCACCAGTACGTCAGTTACCCTCCTGAAGCTGCCGACATCCCACGGGTAGGCGATGCCTTCAACATGGACATCGAGGCGACAGTCGCGCTGGAACCCGACCTCGTCTTTGTCTTCTTCGACCGGTTCGTGCAGGACCTGGAGCGGGCGGGACTCAAGGTACTCTACATCCCTTCGCTGACTGACGATTTCGAGAAGATCGCCGACCACATTCGAACGTGGGGCAAGATAGTCGGGAACCCAAATGAAGCCGAGCTAGTGGCCAGAGACTTCGAGGCAAGGGTCGCTGCCATTCGAGAAACTATGGAACCTATTGGTGCTGGACCGACCGTGCTGCAGGATGTGGGCGGATTCTGGGCTCCTGGCCAGGGCACGATGATGCAGGAAGTCTTCGATCTACTGAAGCTTGAGAACGTCGCCCACGACATCGAGGGGTATGCCCAGATTAGCCCCGAGGTGATTGTGGAACGTGACCCGACAATCATCTTCACGTCTGACCCTGAAGGCTTCACTGGTGAACCGGCATTCGAGTCCGTTCGCGCAGTCAGGCATGGGACATTACTGACACTCAGTACAGATGCGTTGTCGATCCAGGGACCCAGGTTCATCGAGGGAGTTGAAGAGATGGCCCGTCTGGTCTACCCAGGAATCTTCGAGTAGCAAGGCGGGGAGGGGTGTGAAGTAGGGAGATGGCAGTCGGAGAGGTTGACAGCACCAGAGTCAGCGCCGTTGCCTCAAGGGTCGTGGGACTCCGATATCCCTGGCGGAGGCTGGTGGCAGGGCTGGCAGTCGCTCTATTGGCCGCCATGGTTGCTGCCAGCCAGGGCTCGGTATACATACCTCTGAACGCGATCATCGAGATGCTTGGAGCGCGACTTCCAGGCGTAGGCGAATCAGGCCATCCGGACTCGTGGAACACAATCCTGTGGCAATTGAGACTTCCGCGCGTTGCCCTGGCACTTATCGTGGGTGCGGGACTGGCGATGTCTGGGGCAGCTTACCAAGGGCTGTTCAAGAACCCACTTGCTGACCCGTACCTGGTGGGTGTAGCGTCCGGGGCGGGACTTGCGGCTACGATAGTGCTTCTGACGGGCATCCCACTCTATCTCGCCGGAGTTGGAATCTTGCCAATAGCCGCGTTCGGTGGAGGCATCACCTCGGTTGCTATCGCATACACGGTTGCGAGGCGCGTTCAGGGCACGCCCCTCACGACGCTTATCCTGGCTGGAGTGGCAATCTCAGCACTGGCAGCCTCAGTGACAAGTCTGCTTATGATACGCAGCGACCCGGACCTCAGGCCCGTGTTGAGCTGGCTCATGGGCAGCTTCATTGCCGCTGAATGGAGCGACAGTCTCGTCGTGTTGCTGTATTTGGGGCCCAGTGTGTGCGTGCTGCTGGGATTCGCAAGAATACTAAATGTGGTGCAGCTCAGCGAGGAGCACGCCTCAATGCTGGGGGTTGATGTCGAGAGGGTGAAGATCGCTCTTATCGTTGCCGCAACCCTGGCAACGGCAGCCGCTGTCTCCTTCAGTGGGTTGATAGGGTTTGTGGGGCTTGTAGCACCTCATGTCGTACGCATTCTCTGGGGTGTCGACTACAGGTTCATTATTCCCATGAGCGGCCTTGTGGGCGGGACATTTCTAGTTCTGGCAGACCTGGTTGCACGAACTATAGTCAGCCCGGGAGAACTTCCTGTTGGGGTTGTTACCGCCTTCTGCGGGGCTCCTTTCTTCCTGTTTATCCTCATGCGAAGACGGACGAGTGAAGTTTGATCTCTCCAAGTCAAACATCCACTGCAGCTCGCGAAATTGGCCCCAGCGAGACCGGTCAATCCGCCATCTCGATTAAAGGGGCGTGGGCTGGCTATGGAAGACGTTCGGTCCTGACCGGAGTAGACTTGGACCTCGCTCATGGGAATATGATAGGCATCGGCGGGCCCAATGGTGTTGGCAAGTCTACGCTGATGAAGTTGATTGCTGGGGCAATTCGCCCGAGCGACGGCACAGTTTGCGTCGAGGGGAGTGATATCTCGCAGTTGTCGTCCAAGGCTCGCGCACGGTTGGTGGCTGTCGTTCCCCAGGCTCCCGAACTTCCCGCGGGAGCAAAGGCGCTAGAGGTAGTGCTCATGGGACGCAACCCACACCTCGGACTCCTCTCATGGGAAACTGAGGAAGACTTGGCGATCGCTCTGGAGGCGATGTCGGTCACCGACACACAGGAGCTGCTCGACAGACCAGTGGACCAGCTTTCTGGAGGTGAGAGACAGCGGGTGGCGATCGCGATGGCCCTGGCTCAGCAGACTCCGGTACTGCTGCTAGACGAGCCGACGGCCAACCTAGACCTGGCCTACCAGCCGTCGATCATGCAGATGCTCCGCAACCTGTCCATCGGCGGACGAACGGTTGTCACGGCTGTTCACGACCTAACACTTGCCTCCCAGTTCTGCGACAAGATTGCCCTCATGTCGGGAGGTCGATTTGTGGCGTTCGGGACGCCTCACGAAGTGCTGACGGCCGAACGCATCAGGGAAGTGTACGGCGCCTACGTCACGGTGATTGACCACCCGGAGACCGGAAGGCCGATAGTTGTCAACTCACTCCGCACGCTTCTGGAGTAAGTAAAGCATGGGTTCGAGCGTCAGATGGAGCCTATGGCTCAACCCGGAAGGCGTGTCGCGAGAGCCTTCCCATCTCGAGCTCTTCGGATGCCCTGATGATAATGTCGGTCGCGGCGTCGAGGTTCATCTCACTAGTGTTTATCACCAGGTGATAAAACTCTGCTGCGTCGGGGGTATCGATATTAAAGAATCTCTGGAAGTACTGAAGCCTGGCTGCGTCCCTGGCCTGGATCGAGAGTTCAGCTTCCGATTGGGTCATACGTTCGCGGACCATTACGCGTTCTACCCTGTCCTCGAAGGTGGCGATAAGGCCCACGCGGAGTACATCGGGATTATCCTGCAGGATGACGTGAGCGCCCCTTCCGACTATGACCACATTTCCACCTGACGCGAGGTCTTCGATGACCGTGCGAATCGCGCCTATGTATGCGTCGTCATCAATCTCGTGGCCGCGCGTTGCTATCAGGGTGGGCAACTCGTCGTACTCGGAGATGAGAAACTCGGGATATACGGTCCCGAAGTAGGGGTCAGGTCCCCCACCAGTGTAGGCGGTACGCTCCATGATCCTCTGGATAAGACGGGAGAATCGCTCCGCACGAGTTGGAGGGCGCTGCTCCCGCTGGTCAAGTGCCTCGACCGTAGCCTGCAACTCCCTGGAAACGTTAGATAGAATGAGCCTGTCAACGTAGTCGGCGTCTATGCGCCTGGACAGCTCCGGCCCAAGGAATCGTCCTCCGCCTCCAGATAGGCCACCGGTCGCTATTACGGCCATGTCAGTCCTCGCACTGGCTTTGAATTTTCAGTCGAATTGTCGTGGCTTGCGCCAGTTCAATTGGAGTAGTCATAATGCTGAAGAATCAGCCCGTTTCCTCACTCGGAACACCCACTACCTTGGACTCTAAGCGCCATAAGTTAAGGGACTCTCCAAGCATATTCATCATATCGAATGCGAACGGATTGCGGCTAGGGGTGAACCGGGGTACGTCGGGTACGCTCGCCGGCGAGGGGTAGGGTGGAGCCCAATAACTTCAGGCGACGTTCGAAAGAAGACCAAAGATTCTTGTGGAGGCATTTCCCGTGGTGAACCAAGTAGCTGGAGAAACCTCTCTATCACTGGAAGAGCAGCTTGCACTTGCCAACAGGCGTATAGAAGAGCTTGAGGATCTTGGTCGCACACAGCAGCATGTTTCCGGCGTTCTCGCCAGACTAGCTTCACTGGTTGACCACGACCCCAGCGCCGTCGTCGAGATCGAGTTCGATGGTACGGTTTCCTACCGGAACCACGCGGCCCGAGACATGTTCCCTGACCTTGAATCCCTTGGATTCGGTCACCCGCTCCTCAGTGGAGTGGAGCAGTTGGCGCAGCGGATGCAGAGAGGGGGTCTGGAGTCTCTGACTCGGGAGACAAACATCGACGATAGGGTATACAGCCAGAAGGTAGTGCTGACTCCAGACTACCCACAGATCAGCGTGTACATCGACGACGTCACCGAACAGAAGAACCTTCTTGAGGCGCTGGAGATGGCGTCTTCACAGGCCGAGCTGCTGGCGAGAGAGAACGCGCTGCTTGCCGAAGTCGGCCGTATCATCACCTCGTCGCTGGACATCAACGACGTTTATGAGGGTTTTGCGCAGCAGCTGAGGCGATTGATTCCATTTGACCGGATTGCGATCAGCCTTGTGGACCATGAGACCCAGACCTTCGTTAATGAGTACGTTTTTGGTGTGTTCGCAGCCGGAAGAGAGCGTGGCAGTACTGTCCCGTTAGAAGGGACCATGATTGGCGAAGCCATCGAGCGAGGTGACGCGATAGTTCTGCAGGGCAATCTGGACGAATTGACGGAGCGATTTCCCCGGAGAGTCCGTTCCGGCCTAAAGTCGGTCATAGCTGCACCTATAAGGTTCCAGAATGAAGTACTGGGCGTACTGAACATGCGGTCCCTGAAGGACAATGCATACGAGGAGCACCACCTAGACCTGATGAGAAAGGTCGTTGCCCAGATTGCGCCAGCAATCGCAAATTCGCGGCTCTTCAGGGAAAACGCCTCTGCCGCCGCCGCTGCACAGCGGCTAGCTCAGCAGAACGCCGCTCTTGCAGAAATTGGGCGAGTCATCTCATCGTCCCTGGAGATTGAAGAGGTGTACGACCTCTTCGCGGACCAGACGCTTCACCTCATCCCATTTGATCGCATCTCGATCAACCTGATCAGGGAGGACATTGGAGAGTTCATGACAGCGTACGTCATCGGTGTACCGGTCCCCGGTCGCGCCGTGAGCGAGACGACAAGAATTGCCGGCACCTTCACTGGGGAGGTCATAAGGAACCGGCGTGCCACTGTGTTCCATCCCGGTTCGCGGGAGGCCATGCTGGGTCGTTTCCCGGGCCTTGGACCCGAGTATGAGAGTGGAATCAGGTCGTTCCTTAGCGTTCCGCTGGTCTATAACGACCGAGTGATAGCGGCTCTGAACTTCAGGTCTCTAAGCGAGGACATCTATACCCATCACGACGTTGAAGTGGCCGAACTCATCGGGGCACAAGTCGCGGGCGCGATTGCCAACGCCCAACTGCACACAGACACTGTGGAGGCAGATAGAGTCCTGCAGGAACAGGCTGAGGAGTTAACGCGATCCAATGCAGAACTCGAACAGTTCGCTTACATCGCGTCTCATGACCTGCAGGAGCCTCTACGAGTCATATCCGGGTATGTGAACCTGCTGGAAGAGCGATACCGAGATCGAATCGACGAGGACGGGCTGGAGTTCATCGAATATACCGTCGATGCCGTTCACAGGATGAGAAACCTGATTAACGATCTGTTGGAGTACTCCAGGGTCGAGTCCGACGGCAACCCGTTTGAGCAAGTGGACTGCAACAGGGCACTATCAAATGCACTGGCAGACCTGGGGGTGTCGATTGAGGAGACTTCGGCAGAGGTTACACACGACCAACTCCCTGAGTTCGACGGCGATCCAGTACAGATTGCTCAGCTACTGGAGAACCTGATAGCTAACGCGATCAAGTTCAGGAAGGATGACGAAACTCCCAAGATTCACGTATCATGCCAACGAAACGACAAGGATTGGCATCTGTCTGTTTCGGATAACGGTATTGGGATCAGGCCACGTTACCAGGACCGTATATTTGGTATGTTCAAGCGGGCGCATAAGCGGAGCAAGTACCCAGGGACAGGTATCGGGCTTGCTATGTGCTCAAAAATTGTGGAACGCCACGGTGGGACGATCTGGGTGGAGTCGGAAGTAGGTGAGGGTTCAACCTTCCACTTCACTATTCCCTCACAGGAGATTTAACGATGACACTGGGCAGCGATATTAGACCTGTACAGATACTGCTGGTAGAAGACAATCCCGCTGATGCTCGTCTTACGCAAGAGGCAATCAGCGAGACGAAGTTCCAGTATCAGTTGCATCTTGCAGAAGATGGCGAAGAGGCTATGGAGTTTCTGCTCCAGGAAGGGGAGTACGAGGATGCGCCTCGCCCTGACCTGATCCTGCTCGACCTGAATCTGCCGGGCATGGACGGACGTGAAGTTCTGGCTGAAGTAAAGGCTGATGAGAGCCTGGGGATGATTCCGGTAGTGGTGCTTACAACGTCCACAGCGCAGCAGGATCTTCTCTATTCCTACGGACTTCGCGCGAACAGCTATGTGAATAAACCAATCGACAGAATTAGATTCAACGTAATGATACAGAGCGTGCTCGACTACTGGATTAATGTTTCGACCTTGCCCAGTGGTTAGCAGATTTCGCACGCACTGAGGTGAAACTATGCCCGGCCGAAGATTCTGGTTGATGAAGTCCGAGCCGTCGGCCTATTCATTCGATGACCTTCTTGGTGAGGATGACCGGACAGCAGAGTGGGACGGCGTTCGCAACTATGCGGCCCGAAACACGATGCGCGATGAGATGAATGTGGGGGATGGAGTCCTCTTCTATCACTCCAATGCCAAACCCACCGCTGTGGTCGGTTACGCGACCATCGTGAAGTCCGGATATCCAGACCACACTGCCTGGGACCCCGATTCTGAGCATCCTGATCCCAAGAGTACGCCTGACAACCCAGTCTGGTTCATGGTGGACATCAAGGGTGAGACAAAGTTCCGAAACCCAGTAACGCTTCAGGAGATCAAGGCCCACCCTGACCTGGGGGAAATGGTGCTGGTCAAGAACTCCCGGTTATCAGTCCAACCTGTGACCAATAGGGAGTGGAAGGTCATCCTGACCCTGGGCATGAGCGAATAGGCTTTGTACTCGTGGCAAGGTGATCCCAACCTGAGCGGCACGAGTGACAGGGACTACTTACATCAGGTCGTTCTTCACCTGACAGACGAAATCAGCCGCTCTGAGAGTCCGGCTAACGAGTACTTCCTTCGCGGAAACGCCTATCTCGACGCTGGGCAATTTGCTGAGGCCTCCAGAGACTACTCCTCAGCAATTGAGTTGGATCCCACCAATTCTGTCTACTTCAATAACCTTGGTCTGGCGCTCCGCTACATGGAGCAGTTTGACGCCGCAATAGAAGCATACGACAAAGCGATTGAACTGGACCCTGGCTACCGTGACGCTTTCACGAATCGGGGCGTCGTACTTGCTGACAGAGGCGATTTGAACCTGGCGGTGGAGAACTTTGGAAGGGCGATCGACATAGACCCCGACTTCTGGTTTGCAATCAGCCAGAGGGGACTGACTCTATGGGCACTTGGTAGGCGCGCTGAGGCCGAGGCAGACTACACCAGGGTACGACAACTCCGAAGCTGATTGGCTGGCTTTTCGCGATTCGGCCCAAATTCGTGGAATATTCGTTCGAAACGGCCTTGACTCGCTTATGCGTTCTGTTCTAAAGTTAGAACACGATCAAGTCAACCAACGACGAGGGGCCAGGTCAACTCCTCGACTTCACGTACGGCCCGCATCTCACCCCCCAGTAGATGCGGGTCGTACCCATTTTTGCGGGGAGAACTAATCGTTGGCACGTTGATAGACCTAGCAAGCGTCAAGGGTTACCAACCCATTGCGAAGCCGTCCGCTCTCGGTTCACTCCCGCCAGTTAGGACTCCTGTTTCCGCATTCCTGGTGATGACCTGTCCACTGCCAAAGATGATTCCGTGCGGCGGAGATACGAGGATTCTGTGACCTCTGTCCGATAAGTCCCGAGCTATTGCAGGGTCGACCCTCTCCTCAATTGCGACACCCTCACCAAGTCGGACGCTGAAGCGCGGTGCGTCTAGCGCCTGCTGAGGCTCAAGTCCGAAGTCGATCATATTCACAAGCGTTTGCAGGTGTCCCTGAGCCTGCTGCATGGCGCCCATGACACCGTAGCTGGCTACCAGTTCGCCGTTGCGAGTCACCATACCTGGAATCAGAGTGTGGTACGGCAGCTTGTTCGGTTCCAACCGGTTCGGATGTTCAGGATCCAGCGAGAATGATGCGCCCCTGTTATGGAGGGCAATCCCCGTGCCAGGCACGATCAGCGCACTGCCGAAAGACATGAACACGCTGTTGATCAGCGAGCACGCGTTGCCATCGCCGTCCACAGCGGACACGTAGACGGTGTTGTGATGCACCGGCGGCGATCCGTGCGCCACCAAGGGAAGTGCTCTTTCAGATGAAATGAGAGAGCGTCTTTCCGATGCGTAATCCTTAGAAAGTAAGTCCTGTGGCGCTACGGGCATAGAGTGCGGATCGGTCACATAATGGAGCGAGTCAGCAAATGCCAATCGCATGCTTTCTATTAAAGCATGGTATGTGTCGGCGGTCTGAAAGCCCATTTTGCTCAGGTCGAAACCCTCGGCTATATTCAATGCGAGCAGGGCATTGACGCCCTGAGAGGGAGGAGGGCATTGCCAGCACTCGAAGCCCCGGTAGGTTGAGCTAATGGGGTCGACCCACGTCGATTCATGGGCTGCCATGTCGCCAGTCGAGAGCCATCCTCCCATGGATTGTACGAAGTCGGCGATCCTGGCGCTCAGCGGACCCCGGTAGAAGGCGTCGCTCCCTCCCTCTGCGACAGAACGAAGAGACTCGCCAAGAGTCGGGATCTTCATAATGTCGCCGGCAGCAGGGGATGAGCCATTCAGCAAGAGCTCGCCACCCGCGGGTCCGGCTGCCAGCCGAGGACCACCGACCTGCCAGTGGTCGCTGATGATCTCTGACACTGGAAAGCCACGCTCTGCATGCTCAATCGCAGGCTGAAGTGCATCATTTAGTGACGTATTTCCGTATCGGTCCAGCAGAGTCTCCCATCCGTTTACTGTCCCTGGGACAGTCACGGAGAACGGGCTCTGATCAGGAATGCTCTGGTATCCCTTACTCCTGAGTTCTTCGAGAGACGCACCAGATGGAGACCGACCGCAGGCATTCAGCGCCTGAACACTCCTGTCCTTCGCTGTCCAGACAAGAGCGAAAAGGTCGCCTCCAATACCAGTGGAATGGGGCTCGACGACATTCAGCACAGCCGCCGTGGTAACAGCAGCATCCACCGCATTGCCACCGTTCATCAGTACCTTAACGCCAGCGGCGGCAGCGAGTGGCTGAGTGGTGGCGACCATCCCATTTGTAGATCGCACATTAGAGCGACGTGAGTTGAAGTTCATGCTGTCTATCCCGCTGTGAGTGGCTTTATCGGCAACTGACGAAGAATCAGGTCAAGTTAAAGAGGCGAGAACCAGAATCCTGACCTTAACGATGGTGGTCCCTCGTCTGAGCCGCAAGTGCCAGGGCACGCTCAGGATTGACTACCCGGGGACCGTTGAGTCCGAGTCTGACTTCTACTTTCGAACTAGGGGACAGGCTAAACGTTCTCTCACCATCAAGTGCAATGGTAGCTGGGCGAAGGTCGACCTCGACTCCTGGTCCATCAGGTGTAATAGCAAACCACTCCGTAACGTCCACACTGGTAACGGCTCCTGGTGCCACAGGTGCGAGCACTGTATCGCCTCCAGGGCCGAGACGCATGTAAAGGCCTTCTGGCGAGTCCGGCTCAATTTGCCTGAGCTGCGCGCCAATGGCGGATAGGCCAATGCTGGTAACGCTTGCCCGCGTGAGGAAGAGCTGGTGAAGAGTGGACATATCCCAGATCGCCCTTGCCCCCACGAATCGCTCGGTAGACACAGCTACATCGACGAGAGCCATGTCGCGGTATTCGCCATCCACGTAGACTTCAAGGCGGCTATGGTGAATCGACGCACGTTCGGGGTCAGCCTGACCTGTGGCGACAACTCCAGCGGCCATGCCAGCAATCGTTCCCTCCAGCATCGTGGGGAACACATTGTTGGTACCTGTGGAGATAGGGACCAGCGGAATGTCACCGCACTCCGTTGCAATGGCTCTATTCGTGCCGTCACCTCCCAGGGTGATTATGCAGTCCACTCCAACTTCGCGCATGATTCTCGCGGCGCCTGAGGAATCCCTCTCGGCATGAAAGACGGTCATTTCTACGAAGTCAGGAGTTAGCGCAAGCTCCATGCCCTGCAGGGCGCTCCTGCCGAGTCCACCACTGTCGGGAAGGAATAGAACACGTTCAACGCCAACGGCGTCCATCCCAACCAGGGCCCGCTTGAGGATGTTGACCTTCTCATGATTGGGCACGAACCTGCCCTGGGCAACGATTCGACGAATGTCCTTGCCTGCCGCGGGATTGGCGATTATGCCTACAGTGCTCACCACTCACGCCCCAGCGGCAACTGGTCAAAGGAAAAGGGAGACGCGTCACGTCGCTTCAGTGTGTGTCCGACGACAGATGGTTCATCCTTCAAAGCGGAACCCTAATGGATCGTCGTCGAAGTCAATCAACGCCAGCGCTTCTTCGGCTGCCTCCTCAATCGCGTCATCACCTCTTCTCATCGCCTGCATAAGCGCTCTTCGAGCCAGGTCACCGCCAATAGCTCCCAGGGACCTGACGGCAGCGAGCTGCACCTGACTGTCTTCATCGTTGAGAAGGCTGATCAGATAGGGCAGGGTGTCATCTTCACCCAGGAATCCGCACGCGGTCGCCGCCTCGTACCTGAGCGCGGCATCGGGGTTTCTCATCTCCTTGATGACTGTTGGCAGCCATCTGGAGTCCGAGCTTCTACCCATTGCGAAAATCGCGCTCTGCCTGAGCCTGACATCAGAACCGGCATAGGCCTCTTCTATGATTGAGTGGACCTGAGCCGAGTCCAGCGGGGCCAATGCCTCAATTGCTCTGCACTGAGTGCCAACATGTTCGTCTTCTCGCCCGACCACTGTTAGGAGAGCGTCGCCTATCCTCTGAACGTCTCTCTTCACAAGCCTGCCTTCGCTGGCTAGTTCAGCAAACTTAGCCAGGGCCGTCGCCGCCGCCTCACGAACCGCAGGGGCCTCGTCTTTTAGGAGAAGGTCGATGAGTGGGCGAACGAGCGTCCGGTCCTCAGAGTCCCAGAGGCCTTGTGCTGCCCTCGCCCGGACTTGGGCGTCTCTGTCCCGAAGACAGGCGCGCAGCACGGCCGTGAAGTCCAGCTCGATATTGTCTTCCGCCAGCTCGATCATGCGATCGACAAGCTCGCGCCTGCGCTCCTCTGGTGCCTTTGCGAAAGATGACATGACTTCCGGCACCCTGGCTCTGGTAAGCCCGGATAGCTGGGCTAGGTCTGTATGTCTGATGGGACCGTCAGGGTTGCCTAGGTCGTCTACCACTAGGTCAAGGGTCATATGATTCACTCCCAAGCTCGCACATAGGTGCGGCATTACGGGCCGAGAACGCGACCAGCGAGCATAGTGCAAGTGATGTCCATGGAAGGAGGCTGTCCGTCCAGGGAACTGAGTCTTTAGAACCACAGGCCGCGTCTGAAATTAATGGAGCACCAGAACCGCTGTCAAGTAGAAAATTCGGGCTGTCGAGTCATTGAAGTATAATCTGATCACCCAACACATTTGGCAAGACCAGCAGGAGGTCGTCAATGGCAGCCCGACGCCCAAGGGTGAAAGCCGCAGATGTCATGTCGCAGCTAGGCGGGGAATATGGGCCAGAGGAATGGGTGCCGAGGTACAACCCTGCAGAGGAGTTGGTCTACACAATTCTGTCGCAGCACACTTCGGACATCAACTCCGAGAGGGCCTTTCTGAACCTCATGAGTGTGTTCGGCACGCTGGAGTCAATAGCCGATGCGCCAGAAGATGAGATCGAGGTAGCTATAAGGTCAGGGGGCCTGTCCAAACAGAAGTCCGTTCGTATCAAGCAGGTTCTCAACATAGTTAGGGATGACGTAGGGTCCTTCGACCTCTCATTTCTCGGTGAGATGCCACTGGACGATGCGAAGGCGTGGCTCAAGGACCTTCCCGGAGTGGGCCCGAAGACTGCGGCGATTATCTTGTGCTTCTCACTCGGTATGCCCGCGATGCCAGTAGACACGCACATCTATCGTGTATCACAGCGACTCGGTCTAATCGGCAAGAAGATCTCAGCGGATAAGGCGCATGACATCCTGGAGCCTATGGTCGAGCCTGAGGACGTGTTCGCCTTTCACATGTACCTGATCAAACATGGCCGTCAGGTGTGCAAGGCTCAACGACCAAGATGCACAGAGTGCGTCCTTGCCTGGGGCTGCCCTTCGAACGGCAAGATCACCGGAACTCGCAAGAAGCGACGACCACGAAGGAAGTCCGCTGCGGGACGCTCCTAGATCCAGAATCTATGCAGAAAAGACTATGTGACCTGCTGTCTGGTCTCTGTTTAGACGCCTGTTCAGGTACAGACCCTCGAGCACGAACTCCATAGCCGAGGCAATCGCCGAGGGATCGTTGGACTCCTCGATCTTCGCGATCATCTCCTTCATGTCTGCCATCTGTGGGAGACTGTCCACGTAGGATTGGGAAGGAATGTCGGTTCCGGCCTGGATAGTCAGTCCCTCATCGAACCTGGTCAAGACGGCTTCGAAGTCACGAGCCGTAAAGTACCGGCTGAACATGTTCTGTACGGCCTTCTTGACGAGTCCGTCCACAACCTTGAACTCGCGGCCCTCTTCGACGCTTTCCATTTCTACTTTGCCGTTCGTGGAGGCGACTATGGCCGGTAGGTCGCTAACTCTTGGGCTGGCTGTTTCCTGAAGTCTGAGGCTTCTCTTGAACGCGCTGCCGATGACGGTTTCGTAGTTGGCAATCGAAACCCGGAGACTGACGCCTGAACGCTGGTTTACTTCAGGGCTCCGCCTTGCGAGGCTGGTAATCTCCGCGATCACTTCCTTCATGTACTGCGGGACAACAACAACATCGTCAACATCGTCGAACCTGGTGTGCTCCTGCTCCATGATTTGAATCTCTTCTTCGATGTCGCGAGGATAGTGGGTCCTGATTTGAGCGCCGTAACGGTCCTTTAGCGGCGTGATGATACGACCGCGATTGGTGTAGTCCTCGGGGTTGGCGCTGGATACGAGCATCACATCGATTGGGAGCATGATGCGGTATCCCTTGATCTGGACATCGCGCTCCTGCATTAGGTTGAAGAGGCTGACCTGAATCCTCTCAGAGAGGTCGGGAAGTTCATTGATGCTGAATATTCCCCTGTTTGTGCGTGGGATCAGGCCATAGTGAATTGCGAGTTCGTCAGACAGGTACCGTCCCTCCGCCACCTTGATCGGGTCGATCTCGCCAATGAGATCTGCGACGGTGATGTCAGGTGTTGCCAGCTTTTCGGCGTACCTGTCTTCCCGGGAGACCCAGGCGACCTGCACATCGTCACCGGACTCGGCGATCTTTTCCTTGCACTCCGGGCAGATCGGGTCAAAGGGGTTGTCGTTTAATTCACAGCCCTCGATGCTGGGTATAGCCTCATCCAGTAGTTCGACCATGTGTCGGATGAGCCTGGACTTGGCCTGACCGCGTTCCCCGAGAAGGATAATGTCCTGTCCGGCAAGAATCGCATTCTCCAACTGTGGAATGACCGACTCGTGGAACCCAACTATCCCAGGGAACAGCTCTTCATTCGCCTGGATCTTGCGAATCAGGTTACGTCTGAGCTCTTGCTTCACAGTTAATACCTGGTAGCCGGAAGCACGAAGGTCGCCAATAGTTTCAGGACGGGAGGCTGCCCCCATTTTTCAACTCTCCTGATCGTGTTGTGATTGATATAGTGTACAAGGTATATCACCAGCGCCGTACGTGACACCCTGCCATCCCGGATGTCGCGTGCTGAACCTAGAGGAGGAGACTGATGCCCAACTATATCTGCAAGACCTGTGGTGTGCAGTTTGCTGAATCATCAGAGCCTCCTGGCGAATGTCCGATCTGCCTGGACCCTAGACAATACGTGGGATGGGACGGGCAGCAGTGGACAACCATGGACGAGCTTATCCGGGATGGATATCGAAACGACGTCCGAGAGGAGGAGCCCAATCTTATTGGCATCGGCATTTCACCCTCCTTCACCATCGGACAGAGAGCGCTGCTCGTCCAGACACCGCATGGCAATGTGTTGTACGACTGCGTCAGCCTTTTGGATGACTCCGCCATTGCAGCGATAAATGCTGCCGGCGGAATCGACTACATTTGCTTTTCGCACCCTCACTTCTATGACAGCAATGTTGAGTACAGCCGGGCTTTTGGTGGTGCTCCAATCATAATCCCCGAAGCAGACCGCGAGCATGTCATGCGTCCAGACCCAGCTATCGAATACTGGGATGGAGAACCACTGGAGCTTGTTCCTGGTGTGACGCTCATTCAGTGTGGAGGGCATTTCGACGGCAGCGCCGTGCTGCACTGGGCTGACGGAGCAGACGGCGCGGGAGCGCTGTTTGTAGGAGACAGTATAACGGTGGTGCCTGACAGGCGATTCGTGAGCTTCATGACGAGCTACCCGAACCTGATTCCGATGTCGGAGGCAAAGGTTGACGCGATTCTCGACGCTGTCGCACCATTCGAGTTCGATCGCATCTACGGAGGCTGGTGGGGGAGGAATGTAATGTCTGGCGCCAAAGAGGCTGTTCTCCGGTCAGCGGAGCGATACATCCAGCATATGGCTGGAGAGTAGGTCCAGGGCGCTCAGGACGCCCAGTTCCTAGACCTTTCCACAGCGCGCTGCCAGTCGGAGTAATGGGCCTCTCGCTGACTCTCGTCCATAGCTGGATGGAAGGTCGCATCCGCCTCCCACAGGGCTTCAAGCTCTTCGGAGCTGTTCCAGGTCCCGACTGCAAGACCTGCCAGGTATCCGGCTCCCAGGGCAGTGGTCTCTTTTATCGCAGACCGCTGGATCGGGACGCCTAGGATGTCTGCCTGGAATTGCATCAGGAGGTTATTGTCAGTTGCGCCACCGTCCACGCGAAGGGAAGAGATGGCAGTACCCCCTTCCTTCTGCATCAGGTCGAGTATATCGTGGGTCTGGTAGGCAATCGACTCCAGCGCAGCCCGGGAGATGTGTGACCTTGTTGTCCCCCTGGTCAACCCAACGATGGTGCCGCGCGCGTACATATCCCAGTATGGGGCCCCCAGGCCAGAGAACGCGGGCACAAGGTACACGCCGCCATTGTCTTCTACCTCTGCCGCCAAGGATTCGGACTCTGCGGACGTCTCCATAAGACCTAACCCATCCCGCAGCCATTGAATGGTAGCTCCGGCAGAGAAGACGCTACCCTCCAATGCGTAATTGACCTCGCCGCCTATTCCCCAGCCTATTGTGGTCAAGAGTCCTGAGCTAGAGTCGACGCGTTCAGTCCCGGTGTTCGTGAGAGCGAAGCAACCGGTCCCATAAGTGTTCTTCGTAGAACCGGGCGCGAAACAGCACTGCCCGAAGAGGGAGGCGTGCTGGTCTCCCGCAACGCCAGCAATGGGCACTGGCTGACCATAGGACAGGTCGCCAGCGACATGTCCGTACACCTCGCTTGACGATCTCACCTCTGGCAGGACTGCCTTCGGGATATCGAGCATCGCCAGCAGGTCATCGTCCCAGTCGAGTGTATCGATGTTGAACAGCATCGTTCTGCCGGCATTTGTGACATCAGTGGCGTGGACCAGTTTGTTGGTAAAGTTCCAAATCAGCCAGGAGTCGACCGTGCCACAGGCCAGGTCTCCACTGGCAGCCCGCCGTTGCCCATCGGGGATTTCGTCAAGGAGCCATCGTATCTTTGTTCCCGTGAAGTATGCGTCGATGGGCAGCCCAGTCTTTTGGCGGACTACGTCCCCGTAGCCTTGTGACTTCAGGGAGTCGCAGAGTTGAGCGGTACGACGGCACTGCCAGACGATGGCGTTGGAAACTGGTTCGCCCGTTCGACGGTCCCACATGACCAGGGTCTCTCGCTGATTGGTGATACCCAGGCCGGCAATGGATCGTGGATGCAGCTCCGCTATTTCGAGAAGTTCATCTATGGTCTCAAGGCACGACTCGAATAGCTCGACGGGGCTGTGTTCGACCCAGCCGGGCCGTGGGTAGATCTGTCGAATGTCCCTACCGGTCGTCCACAATGGGGCGCCCGTTGAGTCGATCAACATGGCAGTTGTGCCAGTTGTGCCCTGGTCGATAGCAATTATGTAACCAGTGTCAACCATATGTATCACTAAGCCACGACGGTCAGGTTGTGTCAAGGGGTACGATATACCATAATGGGGTGTCAGACTCATTGGGCGACTGTCTCGTACGATCGCCGATTTAAGAGGGGAAAGGTTGATGGGATTCTCAGACGAACTCAGGAGCCGCGCAGCACCCATTTGGGAGCGTGAGCAGAGTCATCCCTTCGTCACGGGTATCGGCGACGGGTCCCTGTCCCTCGACAGTTTCAAGTACTACATGCAGCAAGACTACGTGTTCCTGATCGACTTTTGCCGCGCCATCTCGCTTGGGGTTGCCAAGGCGCCGCAGATGAGTGACATGGGCTGGTTCGCTACCCTGATTCACGAGACATTGAACACAGAAATGTCCCTTCACGTCAGTTTCTGCGCGGACTTCGGGATCACTGAAGAGGAACTCCTGGCAACTGAACCCTCTCCGACGACATGGGCGTACACGCGGCACATGATCAACACAGCCTACAATGGGACAGTCGGCGAGGTCGCCTCCGTGATCCTGCCATGCTCGTGGGGATACTGTGAGATCGGTCAGAAGCTGTACGCCCAAGGCCTTCCAGATAATCAGCCTCTCTACGGGCGATGGATCGAAACATACAACGCTCCGGAATTCGAGGAACTGGCCATCTGGCTTCGCGGCTTCGTCGACCGGCACGCCGATGGGGTCGGCCCCGCAGAACTTGCAGCCATGGAACGCGCTTTCATGGTGAGCAGCCAGTACGAGTACATGTTCTGGGACGCCGCCTGGCGAATGGAGGGCTGGCCTGTCTCTAGCTAGGCGGGGACAAGGCCTTATGGCCATGTTCCGAGGCGAGAACTACCGGTACTGGGCATTCCTGGCCCTGGCGATCGGTCTGTTTACGTCGGTGTCTGACATGGGTAGTGTTGCTGTCGCGCTCCCAAGTATTTCGAATCACTTCGAGACTGCCCTTCCTACGACCCAGTGGGTGCTGATCGGATACACGCTCACTATCAGCGCCCTCCTCCTGCCAATGGGTCGCTTCGCGGACATAGCAGGCCGGAAGAGAATATACGTTGTTGGGTTCGTGATATTCATAGTTGCCGCCTGCATTGCCGGCATGGCCCCGAATATGACCTCTCTGATCGCCATAAGGATCGCGCAGGGCGCGGGGGCCGCCATGACTCAGGGCACTTCGATGGCGATGATCGTCGCGAGCTTTCCTCCTCAGGAGAGGGGCAAGGCCCTGGGACTTCAGATGAGCATGGTAGGCGCGGGAGGGGTGGCCGGGCCCGCGATCGGCGGCTTCATCGTAGAAGTCCTGGGATGGCAATGGGTGTTCTTCGGTACGGCACTCCTGGCGACGGTGGCCACCATTGCCGCTATGGTGATGATTGACTCATCGAGAGTCGGGCAGACCAGGGGCACAAAAATTCAATACGACTGGATTGGCGCGGCGTTGTCCGTTGGAGCCTTGATTGCATTCCTCAATGGGATGACGTGGGCACCTTCGATTGGGTATAGTCATCCGCTTGTCGTGGCACTACTCGTTGGATCGGCCACACTACTGGTCGCGTTCGTGGTGCAGGAACTTCGCAGTTCCTCCCCAATGATGGACATCCGCCTGTTCAAGAGGCGGCTGTTTGCTCTCGGAGTTCTTGCGAGTTACCTGAATTTCCTTGGAATGCAGTCGGTACGATTCCTCATGCCCTTTTATCTGCAGGCTGTACTGGGGCTCTCGCCAGGGCAGGTTGGGCTCATCATCGTGCCCGGCGCAATTGGGATGATTATCACGGGGCCTCTCAGCGGACGCCTTTCAGACAGGTTCGGCTGGCGGTGGTTTACCATGGGGGGGTTGCTGGTGTCGGCAGGTGGGCTGCTGATCCTCTCGACTCTCCAACCGACCTCTCCATTCTGGCTCGCGATGGCGGGTATGATCATGCAGAGCACCGGCATCGGCCTCTTCAATGCGCCGAATAATTCATCAATACTCAGTGCTGTTGAACCGAGCAAGTTCGGAGTTATTTCGGGGTTCCTCAACCTCGTACGCAATTCGGGCAACCTTTGCAGCATCGCGATTGCCACGGCAATCGTGACAGCCACGATGGGTACGCTTGGATACGAGCCGACTCTTGCAGGTGTCACGGCCGAAGGCAGCGAGGGACTGCTCGGTGCATTCACATCAGGACTTAGGGTCGCATACTCGATTATGGCGGTCGTGGTGCTGGCCGGCGTAGTTGCCTCCGCCTTCAAGGGCCAGCAATACCAGCCAGAGTCGGAGACTCCTGAGGTTCAAGCAGCTCCCACTTCCGACAAGGCTTCAGTCAGACAGGCGGCAGACTAACCTCTGATTGACAGTCTCATTGCCCTCAAATACGCTGAGTGCACCCCAACCTCCGTAGGAATCCGCAATGCTCCAGTCAGACGTCGATCTGCAGCCACTGACACCTTACAGGGTTCTCGACCTCGCGGAAGGTGGTTTCAACTGGTGCGGAAAGGTGCTGGCGGACCTGGGGGCCGATGTGATCAAGATCGAGCCCCCTTCTGGAAGTGCCACTAGGTCAGTTGGGCCATTTGTCGACGGTCAGGCTGGGCCTGATAGCAGCCTCTTCTGGGCAGCGTATTGCGTCAACAAGCGCGGAGTGACACTAGACTTGGACTCACTCGACGGACGCGAAAAGTTCAAGGCTCTTGCTAGTGGGGCTGACATCCTGATCGAGTCGTTCATGCCTGGAGATCTGGCGTCCAGGGGTTTGAGCTACGCTGACCTCGAGGTCGTCAATCCCGGGCTTGTCTACACGTCGATTACGCCATACGGACAAACCGGTCCCTACGCACAATTCGAAGCTCCAGACCTTGTGGCTTGGTCTATGGGCGGCATGCAGTACCTCTGCGGAGACGCGGACCGCCCCCCAGTTCGAGTTAGCGCTCCTCAGGCAGAACTTCATGCCGGGGCGCACGCGGCAGCAGGCACGATGGCTGCATTCTGGAATAGGCAGAAGACCGGCAAGGGTCAGCACGTCGATGTCTCCATGCAGACGGCGGTAATCTGGACGCTCATGAATGCCACCCCTTTTCCACCTCTCCACGGTGTAAACATGGAACGTGATGGGGCATTCCGTTCGAGGGGACAGCTAGCCGTCCGGCACGTTTATGCGTGTCTTGACGGTCATGTGAGCCTGGTGGCAGCTCCGAGGACCCTTTCGGGCCTCACCATCTGGATGGCCGAAGAAGGGGTCGCGCCGGGGTGGCTACTTGGCATCGACTGGGAGCAGTGGAATTTCTTAAGTGTGAACGCGAGTGACCCGGAGAGCATGGCTGAGTTTGAAGCTATCCAGGGTGAGTTCGAGTCGTTTGTAGCCACGAAGACGAAACTCGATCTCTTCCTCAGGGCAATTGAACTTGGGATGCTGCTCGCCCCCTGCAATACAGTCGAGGACATAGCCAAGAGCGAGCAACTAGAGGCGAGAGAGTTCTGGTGTGATGTGGAGTATCCCGTCCTGGGGCGGGACCTGACTCACTTGGGACCGTTTATCAAGTTTGGCGCGAGCCCGATCCGGATAAGGCGCCCGGCTCCAAGACTGGGTGAACACAACGACGAGGTGCTCTCAGAAGCAAGGCCGGAACGCGGTCCCAATAAGACCACTAGTAGCGCCAAATATCCAGACTCCGCGATGCCCTTCGACGGAATCAAGGTGCTTGACTTCACTTGGGTGGGTGTTGGGCCGATAACGATAAAGCATCTTGCCGATTTCGGGGCCGATGTAATCCGAGTTGAATCCGTGACCAGGCCAGACGTCCTGCGAGGTGGCGCACCATTCAAGGACGGAGAGCCTGGAATCAATCGAAGCCAGTTCTCGGCTAACTACAACTCGAGCAAGAGAGGGTTGGGACTCAACCTCGCTCTGCCGGAAGGTAGGGAACTGGTCAACGATCTGATCAAAGAGTGGAAGCCAGACATTATCGCCGAGAGCTTCACGCCGAGAGTGATGGCTGGATGGGGTCTGGCCTACGATGATGTCCGGCATATATTGCCAGACGTGATCTACCTCAGCACCTGCCAACAGGGACAGACCGGTCCGCACTCGAGCTTCGCCGGTTTCGGTCAGCTTGCAGGGGCTATGGCAGGGTTCTACCACATCACAGGGTGGCCGGACCGCGAACCGGCCGGTCCCTACGGAGCTTACTCGGACTTCGTCAACCCACCTAACGCAGCAGTGGCCCTGGTTGCAGCGCTGGAATTCAGAAGGCGCTCAAGCAAGGGTCAGCACCTGGACCTCTCACAGTATGAGTGCGCGACGCACTTTCTCGCGCCTGCCATCATGGACTACCTGACCAACGGGACAGTGTTGAATCGGCGCGGGAACGAGGACGACGCATCGGCACCACACAATGTTTACCGATGTGCAGACCGTGAACGCCGCCACACTGGACAGGGAGAACAGTGGATAGCGATCGCGGTCACAACCGACACCCAGTGGCGTACCCTGTGTGTGCAGATGGGCAGGGGGGAGCTGGCAGAAGATCCCCGCTTCTCGACGGCTGAGGCAAGGCGCGACCGGGGCGAACTAATCGACAGACTCATCAGCGAGTGGACACGGGACAAATCCGCGCGTGAGCTGATGGTCCAGTTGCAGGATGCTGGAGTACCTGCAGGTGTCGTTCAGAGCCAGGCTGACCTTTGGGAAGACCCGCAGATTGCACATAGGGGATTCTTCCAGTGGCTGGAGCACGCGGAGTGCGGCCCCATGCCTTACGACGGACTGTCCTATCACCTGTCCAAGACACCGGGTGCGTTAAGAATGCCACAGGCGCTAGTCGGCCAGCATAACTCCGAGATACTCGGGGAGGTTCTTGGTTTGGATAACCCCGCGGTTGACGCCTTGCTGGAGCGTGGTGTCCTCGAACAGTCCTGACGTCAGGAGAATCAAATGCCAGGTGCGTTGGATGGAATCAAGGTGGTCGACCTGTCCAGGATGGCTCCAGGGCCGTTCTGCACGATGGCCCTTGGTGACCTTGGCGCCGATGTCATTAGGGTCGAGGAGCCCGGCGGTGGCAGAATGGCACGCGAGCGGGCCGGCGACACCGACGAGGCTGGAGTAAGGCGCCGTGCGGCGTTCAATGCACTGAATCGCAACAAAAGGAGCATTGCCCTCAACCTCAAGCATCCGGATGCACAAGAGGTACTCCATCGTCTCGTCACCGATGCCGATGTCTTTGTTGAGGGGTTCAGGCCAGGCGTAGTCTCCAGGTTGGGTTGCGACTACGGGGCCCTTAGTGAGATCAACCCGAGACTGGTCTACTGTTCGCTATCAGGTTATGGGCAGGACGGACCATATTCGAACATGGTCGGGCACGACATCAACTACATCTCTGTTGGCGGAGCGCTTGGAGTCATCGGAACCGACAGTGGACCGCCTGTTATCCCATACAACATCATCGCCGACTACGCGGGCGGGGGACTACATGCGGCTATGGCCATCCTCGCGGCACTGATGGCTCGTCAACATACGGGGAAGGGACAGTATGTGGACATCGCGATGTCCGACGGCGTGACTTACATGCTGGCTTCGCTGCTATCTGAGTACTTTGGGACGGGAGTTGTTCCAGCCAGAGGGGAGATGGGACTGAACGGCGGCGCACCTTACTACAACGTGTACAGGTGCAGAGACGGACGGTACATCAGCGTTGGCTGTATTGAACCGTGGTTCTGGTCGACCCTATGTCGAACACTTGGCAGGGAAGACCTCATAGAAGGGCAGTTCGATGGCGACAGGTCGGAGTTTGTGAAGTCTGAGCTAGCGTCAGTGTTTGCCGGAAAGGACCGCGACGAGTGGTGGGAACTGCTCTCAGTGGTAGACAACATCGCGGTTGCGAAGGTCAGCTCGCTCGACGAGGTCGTTACGGACGCTCAGAACCTGCACCGGGAAATGGTGTTGGAGGCCGGAGAGATTGATGGGGTGACGGTCAGGCAGGTCGGTATCGGACCGAAGCTGTCCGATACACCGGGCTCAGTAAGGTACCTCGGTTCAACCGTTGGTCAGCATACAAGCGAGATTCTCGGGGAGCTCGGATACTCACAGGAGCAGGTAGCAGGGATGCGGGATTCCGGGGCTGCAGAATAGGGCATTCAGTCCGAACCAAGTTCCTCTTCGACGTCGACGCCCAATGCTCGAAGTGCAGTCGCGAGCATGGCGTAGTAGCCGACCAGGACTATGAAGTCCACGACCCCAGAAGGGCCCAGCAGATGTTCTATGGCCTGGAAGGTGTGTTCCGTGAGGTTACCTCCGTCCACAAGCTCCTTGGCAGCTTGGGCGAAAACACCTTCTTTAGCCGGCAGTCCCATCGGTGCGCGACCTGAGTGAATGCCCTCGATAACAACTGGCCTGACTCCGACGGCTCGCGCCACTGGCTCGTGATGCGCCCATTCATACCCGCTCCCAGTCTGTTGGGCGACTGAGAGGATAGCAATCTCACGGACTACTGGATCCAACGACGAGTTGAGGCGCAGGTACTCCCCTAATTGTCCGACTGCGGCTGCGGCTTCAGGGTTGTTGAGCAGCACACGGAACGAGTTTGGCATGGGCGTGTCAGGTTCGATGGACCCCCGAGTTTCGGCTATCCGGTCGTATGTGTCGACTGCCGTGCCTGTCAGCATGTCTCGGTTGACGTAGGGTAATCTGGCCATTGATTAGTCTCGCTTTCTTGTTATTATCTTAGATGGTAATTACCAGCGGTCGAATTGAAGTCGTTACCGCCCGCCGCTTTCCAACTGCTCGGACAGCGCGTTGAGTTGTTCTGATATCTCAACACGATAGGTTGCATCCGATGTCGGGCCAAGTAGTGCAGGCGGGAGTCTTTGGACTTGTCCTCTGTGATACTGACGGATGGCATTAAGGTCGGGAAGGGCGGCCTTCGGCCGACCGTTTTCCATCACCTCGTAAAGAAGTTGGCGCGACTCTTGCTTGTCTGTAGTCAGGTTAGCATGAGTAATCACGTCGTGATCGAACATACCCTCGCCATCGTACATCCTGAAGACCTGCTTGGGACCCGGTAGCGACACCTTGCCCTCGCTTAGCTTAATCATCGGCCTGCCTTCGTATTCGACTAGCTTGTAGACGAAGTCCGTGAACGGTGCATCGGCAGATGCGCCGACCCGTGTCCCAACACCGAACCCGTCAATGCGTGCCCCGGAGCTCACTAGGTCTGATACTGAATATTCGTCCAAACCGCTGCTTGCAAGAATGCGAACGTTCTGCAGGCCGGCCTCATCCAACATCTCACGTGCCTGTTGGGATAGCGTGGCCATGTCACCGCTATCCAGCCTTATGGCTCTCAGGTTGCTGCCTAGTGCGTGCATCTTCTGCGCGACTTGGATCGCGCTGCGAACGCCTTCGAGCGTATCGTATGTGTCAACCAGGAATGTGCTCGAGTCTGGAAACGACTCGGCGTAGTTGCTGAATGCGGTGACCTCTGAGTCGAACGTGGATATGTACGAGTGTGCCATCGTGCCCACCGCTGGTATGGCGTAATCTGACGCGGCGCGAACATTACTGGTGCCGTCGAACCCAGCGATGTAAGAGGCACGGGCCAGCTTCAGTCCTGCGTCAAGTCCATGGGTGCGACGTGATGCAAAGTCTACAACCTGTCGTCCGTCAGCAGCCTCCACCACTCGCGCAGCCTTGGTTGCCAGCATGGACTCCAGGTTGACCTGGTTTATGAGAAATGTCTCTGCGATCTGGCACTCTATTATTGGCCCTGATACCTCAATAACAGGTTCGTTGGGGAAAAAGACTTCTCCCTCCCTCATCGCCCGAACAGAGCCAGTGAATTCAAAAGACGACAGGTAGTCGAGCAGAATGCCATCGAACAGGCCCAACTCTTCCAATACTTCCAGGTCTGACTCCGAGAACTTGAGATTCTCCAGGTAGCTGATAACCGACTCCAGGCCACAGAATACGTAGTAGGTCCTGTTTTGTGGGAAGTTACGGAAGTACAGGCTGAACGTGGCATGTCCGATCTGGCCGCTCTGCAGATACGCCTGGGCCATAGTCAACTCGTATAGATCTACGTAAAGTGGATCTATACTGCCGGGGACGGACATGTCGACCAAATGCTCTGTCTCCTTCGATTGACGCGAAGTGTAGAATTGCCGAAAGACGAGGTCAACCATTCAAGGAGATTCGAAATGGCAACCACGACTCTAAGGCCCATATTGCCAACTGCAAGTCCCGAGTCCGCTGGGCTGGACTCTGAGCGACTATCCAGACTTGACCGGCTGATCGGGATGCACATCTCTGAAGGGCGGTATCCGGGTGCACAGATAGCAGTAGCAAGGAACGGAAGGTTGGTGAAGAGCAGGACTTTCGGACGTTCGAAGGTCGGTCCCGCTGATGAACTGGCTGAAGAGGACACTCTTTGGCTGATGTTCTCGCAAACCAAGGTCATTGTCACTGCCGCACTGTGGCAGCTCGTCGAATCTGGAGAGCTACGATTCGCAGACAAGATCAGCGACCATGTTCCCGAGTTTGCTGCCAACGGCAAAGGGGACATTACCCTCTTCGAGGTAATTTCGCACCAGGGAGGGTTTCCGTCTGCCGAAGTGCCTGAAGAGGCTTGGGACGACCACGAAATGCTGAGAAGTGTAGTTTCAGACTTCAGACTGGAGTGGACACCAGGCTCAAAGGTCCACTACCACGGACTGGCCGCCCACTGGGTTGCGGCGGTTGTCATAGAGGCAATAACCGGAAGGGACTATCGCGACCACATCCGGTCTACACTGCTGGAACCCATCGGACTGGATGACCAGATCTTCGTAGGGGTGAGTGAGAAAGCCGACAGTCGCTGCGCAGACATTCACGAGTACAAGGATGATTCCATGGTGAAGTCAGCGCGAAATACCCGGGCTTGGCGTGCGGCAGGCGTACCCGGCGGTGGGGGCTATGGCACTGCGACAGGCCTCGCCACGTTTTACCAGATGCTGCTTGCAGGTGGCGTACTGGACGGCAACAGGGTCTTGGCTCCGAGGACGATCCAGTTCGCGGCACGTAATCACACTGGCGACCGCGTCGACGAGAACATGGGTATGCCAATGCACCGAGGTATGGGTCCTCACGTCAGAGGGCTCACGCCCACCATCAGGGGACTCGGGACGCTTGCCTCGCCAGCCACTTATGGGCACGGCGGGGCCGGAACGTCCTACTCTTGGGCCGACCCAGAGTCGGGCGTGTCGTTTAGCTACCTGACCAACTGCATGGCGCCCGAGCCGTGGCACAGCGCGCGGCTGGATCAAGTATCCAACATCGTGCACTCGAGCATCGTGGAGCTATGAACGGCTGCGTTCGAGTTCGACCAGGTTCCTTCGCAGGATCTTGCCCGAAGGGTTTTTCGGCACTGCGTCGATAAACTCGACCTCACGTACGTGCTTGAATGTCGCGACGCGTTCGGCGACGAAGCTCATGACATCCTCGGCAGAGATCTCAGTGCCGGGTGTGGTGACCACGAACGCCTTTGGAATCTCGCCCGACTCCAGGTCATCCTTGCCTATGACCGCTGCGTCTGCAATTCCTGGGTGCTCAAGGAGCACGCCCTCTAGCTCAGCGGGCGGGACCTGGAAGCCCTTGTACTTGATCAGTTCCTTGAGTCGGTCGAGTACCCAGACGTAGCCGTCGGGGTCCATTCTGACGATGTCGCCGGTGTGCAGCCAGCCATCTTCAGTGAGAGTTTCGCGGGTCGCCTGTGGATTGTTGTAGTAGCCCTTCATTACCTGGGGCCCACGGACCATTAGCTCGCCCGCTTCATTGGGAGGCAATTCAGTCTCGCCGGTTTCTACATCGACGACCTTCTGCTCCGTATCAGGCAGGGCGGGTCCGATAGAACCGTGTCTGGTCAGGTGTGGCTCGAGGAAGTCTGCATGGGTAACCGGGGATGCCTCGGTCATTCCGTATCCCTGGATGATCGGGAATCCCATTACATCCTGGATGCGCAGTTGCATCTCTGCTGACAGAGGTGCTGCTCCGAAGAAGCCCACCCTGACTGAGGAGAGATCGTGATCCGCGACACCAGGATATTGGGTTAGCCCAAGTCCCACCGGTGGGACAGTAAACAGCACTGAGACCCGATGGCGAGACATGAGGCCCAAAAACTCGTCCATGTCGAACCGACCCATCATCACCTGAGCGCAGCCAGCACCTATGGCGCTATTCATCAGGACGTTCATTCCGTAGATGTGGAACAGCGGCAAGTGTGTGAGCAGCACATCATTGGCCCCAATGACAGATGTCTCGTCCTTACGGTTCAGGAACTGCTGGACGTTGGACACGAGGTTGAAGTGAGTGAGCATCACGCCCTTAGACAGGCCTGTCGTCCCTGAGGAATAGGGAAGCACGGCAACATCGTTGACTGGATCGGCAGGTATCGATGGAGGAACGGGAGAGGCGTTCTCGAGTATGCCCCAGAATGAGTTGGGATCGGATGAGTCTGGCTCCATCACAATCTCGCGAGCCAAAGCAGGTGTTTCACTGCGGGCGGCGTCAGACATCGGTTTGAGGACCGGATGAACAATGAGCGTTTCGGCTCCACTGTCGTTCAGCTGATGAGCGATCTCCCTCTCACGGTAGCCTGAGTTGACGGTGGTGACGATTGCTCCAGCCTTGACGATGCCGTAGAAGGAGATCACGAATTCCACACAGTTGGGAGCCAGAATTGCAACGCGGTCACCCGGCTTTACACCCAGTCCAACCAGGGCCGAAGCAAGTCTGTCGGAATACTCACCTAGTTGGGAGTAGGTGTACGTATTGTCACCGTCAATGACCGCTACATTGCCTGGAACCCTGTTGATGGCCCTGTTCAGCAGATCCTGGAGGGGGAATTTGTCATAGGGGACGAGGGAGCTTCTAAGTTGAGTTGGTGACGTCATTTCAGTCTCCTGTGTCTTGATAGCGCGGTCTCAATCAGCTCAGAAACATGCGAACGTTGGCATGAGGAAAAACGACCTCGACTACTGCCTGCTTCAATCGCTCCATCGAGCGTGTGTATGGCACGAATGAGGGATCGTCTTCAGGGACATTGTGCGGGCACGGCCGCGCAAGTTCTGTTTCAGGGCACATATGAGTGTCAGCGGCCTCGTCCCAAAAGCCAACCAGGCGCATAGGGAAGTATAGCGTTTCCGCAACTATCCGAAGATCGCCCATAATCTCTGTCGGACGGTACTTCGACTCGGTCTCTATCCAGACAGTGGCTCTATCCATTTTGACTCGAAAAGTGGTCCCATCCTGCTGACCCCACGATGACTTCAGTCCCATCGTCCGAAACTACGGTAACCCTGGGGTTGTCGCCCACCATTCTACCGATTACGCTGACGATCGAACCCAGTTCATTGGTGACCCTGTCCATCGTGGCACTTGGAGCGCAGAACACAAGCTCGTAGTCCTCTCCTCCCCCCAGGGCCAACTGCAGCCAGTCCAAAGGGAATGCAGACTTCAAGTGCAAATCGGCAGGAATTCTGCCTGTCTCTATTCGAGCACCTAACCCGCTCGCGACACATACCTTGGTCAGGTCCGCAGTCAGACCGTCACTTATGTCCATGGCGCACCTTACACCGAGCTTCCTGAGAGCAAGACCCTCCGCGACTCTTGGCGTAGGTCGATTGTGAGCCGTGGCCAGATGCCGGCTCGTTGCAGGGTCGATTCTATCTCGAAGCCCGTCTTCCAGGATGAGTCGAAGTCCGCCTGCCGAGGATCCCAGATGACCGGTAACAGCGATTTCGTCGCTTGCCTGGGCACAGTTCCGTCTGAGAACATTGGCTCCGGCCTCAGCAAACCCTTCGAGAGAGACGCTGACGAAGAAAGTGTCGGAGCGTACGACGTCGCCTCCGATCAGCGCTCCTCCTGTTAGCTCCAGGACATCCATCATGCCACCGTACATTTCGATTAGGCCGTCAACAGGCAGATCCCCTCTGAGCCCAAGCGTCACCAGGGCGAAGGCAGGTGAACAGCCCATAGCACCGACGTCGCTGAGATTCGAAGCCAGGGCCTTCCAGCCGAGCTCGCGCCAGGGCATTCTGCCAACGATGAAGTGAATGTCCTCAACCATGGCGTCAGTTGTTCCTACGACCTTGGACTCTGGATAAGACCAGGCTGCCGCATCGTCGCCGATGCCGACCTCCACTCGAATTCCAAGATTGCGCAGCAGATCAACTTGCGCATCGTTCCTGAACCTTATCGACGACTCAAGGCGGTCTATAAGGTCGAACTCCCCAAGGTCACGGACAAACATGGGCCGATTATAGTTTGGCGTTGACCAGGCTAACAACAAGGGCCGTTCTCAGGAAGTCTGGATTGGGATAGTATGGTTCGGGCTCACAGTCCAAGGAGGTTCAAGATTGAAATTCACCGACATCATCTACGAGAAGGACGATGGAATAGCCTGGCTTACGATCAATCGTCCGGAAGTCTACAACGCGATCAGGGGGAGAACTACTGATGAGATGGGAGTGGCCCTGAAGGACGCTGGCAATGACCAGTCAGTCCGTGTGGTGGTCATATCAGGCTCAGGGCCCAACGCTTTCTGTTCAGGAAGGGACCAGGGGGAGGACCGGACGAGCCCTGAATACTCGGGCACGGACGAGGGTCTGTTCATGGAACTCGTGAAGCATATACCCAAACCGGTCATCGCCATGGTGGATGGGTATGCAATCGGGTCTGGGAACATTCTCGCCTATACGTGCGACTTCACAGTCGCGTCCACGAGGAGCATATTCGGGCAGACGGGCCCCAGGGTGGGGAGCCCAGCATCCGGGGCAGGCGTGGGATATTTGGCTCACGTTGTAGGGCAGAAACGTGCGAGGGAGATTTGGATGCTCACTCAGCAGTATTCTGCTCAGCAGGCCCTTGAGATGGGGCTGGCCAACTCCGTAGTGCCACACGAGCAACTGCGGGACGAGACCATCAGGTACTGCAACCTGATCAAGAACAACAGCCCTGTGATCCTTCAACTTCAGAAGATCACCTTCAACGAGTCGGCAGAGTACCTGGAAGCTCAGCCTAGCCCAACAGAGCGTTACGCGTCCGATTACCCTGAAACAGAGGAGTCTGAGGAGCGCCGGCTGGCATTCATTGAGCGGAGACCCATAAACCCTGCCAAAAACCTGCCTATCACGCCTACTGAACAGCAAGCATCCCTATTGGAGTGATCGAGTGATGACCGAGCAAGTAAACCTAAACCTCTGTCTGCGACTACCATTCGATGGGGCAGGAATTGAGTTCAACATCGAAGTCAATGAGTCTGGCGACCCGAGCAGCGGACCTGGATTCACGCTGGTCGCCCAAGCGTCAGGTTCAGGAGACAGGCTGGCATTTCAGTCGCAGGTCTCCCCAGTGCTAGCCGACTGGGTCAGAGGCTACACACGCTGGCTATACAGGGCAAGGATCAGTGCGCACCATACCGAAGATGCGATTGTCGGAGCGTTCGCAGCAGACGTCTCCGCGGAGCAGGTGTTTGAGGGCCTCCAGCTCGCCTGCGACATGATTCGCCAGCGGTTTGAACTGTACGAGGAGTCCGTCCTGGTCAGCTAACCACTCTGGGAAGTGCCAAACCTGCGACTGTGCTCCCGAAGAGTGCAATTGTCCATTACGACCGTCGCGCCAGCCTCGCGGGCCTTAGCGGCTGATTCCTCGTGAATCACGCCATCCTGCATCCAGATGAACTGGGAACCGATCTCTATTGCCTCGTCGACGATTGGAGGCACCTGGCTGGAGCGTCGGAAGATGTCGACCAGGTCGACATGCCTGGGGATTGACCTCAGGTCGGGATAGCTCTTAAGTCCCAAGACCTCGTCGACCTCTGGATTGACTGGAATGATGTCGTAGCCGTTCTCAAGGAGGTATTTTGCTACGTAGTGGCTGGGCCTGTCAGGCCTTGGCGACATCCCCACCACGGCCACCGTCTCGCTCTCTCTCAGTATTCGGTCGATCTCGTCAGTCATTGCCAGCTCCCGGGGTGTGTTATGTATATATTGGGACGTTAACACAGTGGAACGCATCGGAATAGCGCTGACTGGGACTGTCGAAAGTGTGCTTAATGGAACCCACATGCCTCACGTCATTTAGAATTGATGAAGACGTGTGAATTGGAACCGCCGCAATCTGATAGAGGGTTGGGGCATCACTTGTGCCAGACCCCGCCTACGTGGGAATTCGCCATGACTTTCGGATATTATATACAGTGAATTCCACCACCGTGCAGAGTTGCTCATTGCGCAAACCCGTACGTAATGTCATACTCAACAAGGCGCACAAACTTGGAGCCATTTTTGGCGCGCGATCGAAATAGCGATATCTCCAGCGTAGAGCCTCAACCTCCTACGCTGGAACCCTCACCTCGGAAACGGTCCGGCCTCTTCGGTCTAGGATCCGTTTTCCATCGCACCCGCCGCGGCGCGAGTAGCGTGGCAGTAGATGCTGTCAATGGCGCGATACGAGCCACAGACGAGATCACCGGCGAGGCCACGGGCTTCGTACGAGACGCAGTCATTGGCGTCGTAGAGAGCACTGGCAGGGTCGCGAGGGTTGGCAGGCCCGTCGTAAAGGACGTTGTCTCGGCTGCCGTCAGGAGCTCAACCGAAATGGGTGGCAGCATGCCCGAGGTGAGCCAGCGGGCTGTCGAGGGCGCCATCCTGGGCGCTGCCTCTGTCGGTGTACACCCTGAAGATATCAGTGCTCAAGCTTCAGCTGGTGTCGTCGAAGCCGTAAGGGAACTAGGGGGCGAATTCCAGGACGTTGTCGCGCCAGCGATCCATGGAGTCGTAATTGGCGTTGTAGCGACGTCCGGGGATATGTTTCAGTCGACACGGGATACGGCCTCTTCGTTGCTTACAAGTGGCGCTCAATCAGGAGAAGACCCAACCTGGGTCGCAAGAACAATCGTCCGAGAGGTCATCAGGGCTTCGCGAACCTATGGTGTGACATCCACCGATGCCGTCATGGGGTCAGCCCAGGGCTGCGTCGAGGCCGCCTACAAACTGGGAACCGAGACCGGTGACGCCGTTCGTATCGAAATCATGGCTGTGATAGACGCCCCGATTAGCAGGCTAACGCCTACAATCAGGGACTCAATTACAGACGCGCTGTCCGAGCTGTCAGACGAGATGAGGGACCGGCCCCACTCCTGGAGAGGGGTCGCAATGTGGCGGGCCGTCAAAACGCTGTTATCGTTGAATGGACTGGATACTGGCGCAGCCCTGGCGTACTACATGCTGCTTGCACTGTTCCCACTGGTCGCGCTGGTGATCGTAGGCCTGTCCAGCTTCATCGAGGCATCCGTTATAAGGTCGACCGTTGCGGAAGTAGTCGTCTTCTACTTTCCAAGTTCTAAGGACTTTCTTGAAGAGGCAATTGACCATCTCTTCGAAGCACGACTATTCGCAAGTTTGATCGCGATTGGCGCCATGCTGTTCGGGGCCCAGGGCCTATTCATGGCTGCAAACCGTGGTGTAAACCGGGTATTTGATTGCGATCCGCGTCGGATGATCGACGTAACGGTGTCAACGTTTGGGATAGTTTTTCTTGGTGTTCTGCTCTTTCTAACATCGGTTGGCCTGACGATTGTCCTGCAGGTCTCTCTCAACGTGCTGGAAGATCTACCAACGGTTGGCGTCCCACTTGACGAGTTCCTTTTCCTTGTCGCTAAGGTTGCGTCAGTCCTCACACCATTCTTAATAGCGGCGATAGTCTTTATCGTAGTGTACCGGTACCTTCCCAACAGAGAGGTTGCCTGGAGCGATGCAACATTTGGAGGGATTGTAACCGTCATCATCTTTGAGCTAGCCAAGTACTCCTTCTTCTGGTTCGCCAATATCGCCAGTCAACGTAGTTTGCTCTATGGCTCCGTATCATCTGTAATACTTCTCTTGGTCTGGTCACATGTAGCCGGCGTGACTTTTCTCTACGGCGCAGCCTTGACGAAGGAAGCGTCCAACCTGAGGCCGTAGGGTGATGTATCTCTGAGGAGAATCCCTGACTCACCTGTCATGGACAGGAACGCCAGACGATACGCCGACTGTAGACGGCGGTCGTAAAGTGTACCGGGTAGGCGGCTCGATCGCGCCCTGAGGGCGGTTGAAAAATAGCCCACCTA
>JAGWBK010000002.1 GCA_021295915.1 Dehalococcoidia bacterium | reverse complement strand
GCTCGTGTATGCTTCGACTGAACAGAGTGAGATAGATGAGGAACGACTGGGCAACATCAGACCCGTGGGCGTCAACTAGGAGTGGCTGAATGTTCGGTAACATCTCCCGGTGAGGCAACAGGAACCGGCAAGAATAGTTGACGTTGATCAGAAGGGACTGGCGGGCCACATCCGTCACGCCTCTACGCTGACGGCCACCTCCAGACGCTGGTACGTAACCGTTGACGGGCTGCGTTCCCTGGCCTTTGAGAACGGGACAGGCATAGAACGCCTCCTGCGGACGCAGCCGGTCTCGGCACACTGGCGGCGTCTCCTGCTGGCTCGGTTGGACGCCGTTGCCGCAGTCTACCGCCTGACATCAACGGTTGCGGATGCGGTTGGACCTCCCCGATTTCGGTGGTACCGGGCCGCACCGCTGGACGCCGCCATGACACTCCCCGACGGCAGGACTGCCGGCGTGTTCCGTCAGGGTCCCACCGCAGACCGGACGTCCATCTCCGACCGGGTTCGCCGTCTCATGAATCCGGAGCAGTCCCGACCCCGCGCAATGCTGGCCCTCATGCCCGACGAGACGAGGCTGCGGCAGACCCAGCGGCTCCTGGCCCGCTATCCCGGCCCGGTCTACCTGCCACTGGAGAATAACGTGTCCGGCATATTGGCGAACGACCGGGTATGGCAAGCAGCCTCTGTTCCCAATCCTCTGTCCATTCGCGAGATACTCGCGCACCTACGGCCTGGCGGCAGGCTGCCGTGGGAACCCCCAACTGCGAGACTGCGGCTGCCCGGCGACACCGAACTCCGCAGGGTTGACGACGGTGTCACGGACCACCTGCTCCCTGTCATGCTCAAGCCCACCGAGAAGCGGGTGTTGGACTGCCTCTCCAACTGGCCCCTGATCACCGCCGCAGACATGGGCGCCATCCTTGGACTGTCGCCTTCGAGGGTCTCCAGGTCGACCGTCCACCTCAAGGAACTCGGCCTGCTCTCCGCCATGCTTCTTGAAGGCCAACGACGACTGGCGCTCAGCGACAGGGGGCAGTCCCTCATTGCACGCAGGGACCGCGTATCTGTTGGGGCTGCCCATCGACGCTGGAGCGTCGAACCCGTCGACGGCAGGTCCCCCACGTCCTGGCAGGACGTCCCAGGTGGGCGGAGCCGCCCACTTGCCCGGACCGTTGAACACACACAGGCGGTGCAATACTTCCTGGCGGCGCTGATAATTCAGACGAAACGGACACCTGGCTTCGCGGTCTCGCAGTTGTCCCCGCCACATCACGCCACCCGGTATTTTTGGTACGGAGGAAGTCTGCGCTCCATCCAACCAGACGCCTTCGGCATCGTGCGCGTCAATAGACGTGACCGGCCCTTCTTCCTGGAGTGGGAGCGCAGAGCGCTCAACCCCTCGACCATGTCCGCTCGCCTCGCACCCTACCTGCGCTACTACTCCTCCAACAGGCCCCTGGTACTGATCGCCTTCGAAGACTCCATGGCCGGGGCGAACTTCCTCGCCATTACACGCAGCGAGACGGAACGCACGAATGTCAAGCTGCCCCTGTGGGTCTCCTCAAAGGAAGCCCTGTAGCAAGCGGGACCGCTGGGCAGGGCATGGCGCAGCCCCGAGGCACTGGAGCCGGTACGCGTCTTCAGGTGATTCGTCAATGCACCCGGAGGCGACTGGCCCTTCAGCGGAGGGGTGGTGGTACTTGCAGAGTAGTCACTAACTCACTAACATATAGCTGTGTTTCATTGCAAAGACTCACGGCGCGGAGGTCCACCATGACGATAGACCGAAACCAGCAGTACCGGCTTATGGCAGACCGGGGTAAGTACAAGAGGCTGTACCGGCACCTGTGCGCTCTCGAGGTCCAGGAGTGGAGAACAACCTTCGGAGAGATAGAGCTGGTCATCGGGTTCGAACTGCCTCCGTCCGCTAGGTTGCACCGACCCTGGTGGGGAAATCAGAGAGGCAGCAGCGGTCACAGTCACGCTCTTGCCTGGAGTGTCGCCGGGTGGGAAACGGCGGAGATCGATATGGACGCAGAGACCCTCCTGTTCCGTCGAACACACCCCAGACCTGTACGCAACCTCAGCCTCGATGAAGTGTGGCCCGTCTACCCAGCAGCGGTGTGGCCGAAGGGTCTTAGTCTCAGGCGAGAGGACATCTACGAGGACAGGAATTAGCCCCTATGTTCATAGACACCAACATCTTCCTGAACGCACGCATCCCCGGTGCGCCCGGTCACGACATCGCCAGGGATAGATTACAGCACGCTCTACATGGCGATGAACCACTGAGGATCAGCCGACAGGTCGTGCGAGAGTACCTGTCTGTGGTCACACGGCCGCAGACCTGGTCGGTCTCCATCACGCGTGACGAGGCGCTGGACGACGCGAACAGACTGCTGAGGAACTTCGAGATACTCGAGGATGGTCCCGTGGTTACAGAGTCGTTGATCACGCTGTGTCGTGAGGTATCGGTTGCAGGTAAGCAGATTCACGATGCCAACATCGTGGCGACCATGCTCGCGCATGATGAGCGCAGGCTCCTGACTTTCAACACATCGGACTTTCGGCGCTACGGAGACCGCATAGAGTTGGTGGGCAGTTAGGAGAGAGCAGGAATAGGAAGGAGAGATAGCCATCACTAACTTCTCTGACGTGGGAGAGAACGAAGAATGTTCGTAACGGCGGAAAGAAAGTTTGCTTCTGTTGGAAGAGCGAATGGACTGATGAGGTCAAGCGAGATGCAATTGAAAAAAAGGGCAAGAGACTGAATAAGCGAATTGAAGGACGATCCGATTACTCCGCTGAATGCCTACTGTAACCTTCAGTCCCGTCACTGCCAATGGAATATGGATCTCCACAGAGATCTCATCGCGCGAAGGCAACGGTTGTCGAAGCCTAGCGAGGCTGCTGCTGACGAAACGTTCCTGAGGGACTTGCACTGGATCCTGAAAGCGTGGTTCGGAAAACGCAGTTGGCTGATCATTCCCTTCGATGATACTTTCAAGAAAGAGGTCAGGAAAGCAGCTCACAGACTCGATCCTTTGAGCGATCTGAACATTGCAGATGCGTGTTGGGACATCGATGCCATCACTGGCAGATTATGGGATGCCATTGACGAACTGAGAATTACAGGTGAAGCGGCTAGACTTGTATCCGGATCTAAGGCTATCCATCACCTGCTTCCTGAGCTTGCTCCGCCGATTGACAACGAATACAGTGGCAAGTTCTCTTTCTACGATAGGGCAATCCATAGGAGAAACAAGGGGCAAAGGCTGGAAGGAGATTACTTTAAGGTCATATTTCCTTCGTTTGTTGACCTAGCCCAGTATCTCAACAGTCGTGAAGACTTTAGGGCTTACCTTGGTAGAGGATACAACACATCTGTAACGAAGACTGTAGACAACGCAATCATCGGATACATGGAGGCAAAGGCATGAGACATTCGGACAGACAGCCGCTCACGCCGGCGGCGCTCTACGCCAGAGTATCAAGCGACCGGCAGGACGTGGACCTGTCCGTGCCTGCCCAACTCAGGGCACTCAAGGACTAGCCAGGACCAACGGCTACTCTGTAGCCCGCGAGTACGTGGACGAGGCCGAGAGCGGACGCGTCGCCGACAGGCCGCAGTTCCGAAATATGATCGAGGAGGGTAGCAATCCGAAGGCTCCATTCGAGGTGATTCTCGTATGGAAGTTCAGTCGCTTCACCCGTAAGCGCGAGCACGCCGTCGCCTTCAAGTCCATGCTGCGGCGCAAGGGCATCCGCGTAGTGTCCATCACCGAGCATGCTGACGACTCCCCCACCGGTAAGCTCATGGAGGCCATCATCGAGAGCGTCGATGAGTTCTATAGCGAAAATCTTGCCCAGGATGTCGTCCGAGGGATGAGGGAGGCCGCATCGCGGGGCTTCTACATGGCTTCCAGAGCCCCATTCGGCTACAAGAGAGTCAAGGTCAGCGACAGCGCGAAAGAGAGGCCCACCCTTGAGGTTGATAGCGCAACCGCTCCGGTGGTAAAGGAGAGTTTCGAGAGCTCCCTTCGTGGCAACGGCCTCAAGGAGATATGCAAGGCCCTGAACGACTGGGGCATCACCAACAAAGGCAACCGCTGGAAAAAGGGAAGTCTTCACTACCTGCTGACGAACGAAGCCTACACGGGAACCTCCGTCTGGGGTCGCACATCGAAGGGAGATAAGGCCGCCGACCCGGTGAGGGTTGAGGGAGCCTGGCCCGCGCTGGTTTCGAGGGAGCTGTTCGACGACGTTCAGCAGGCAATGCGGGACCGGGCTCCTAAGGTGCAGAGGCCCGCGAGAGTGGGGAGCAAGTTCCTGCTGAGCGGGCTGCTCAGGTGCGGGGTCTGCGGCAGGCCCTATTCGGCCCAGGGAGCCAAAAGCGGCAAGTTCGCCTACTACATATGCGGCACCCTCCATCGGGAGGGCGCCGGGACATGCAGCGCCCGCTACCTGAACGCCCCGAAGCTGGAGGCGTTCGTGGTCGAGAAGATCAGGGAGCGCATCCTCAACGAGGAGACCATCGTGGAGTTGGTGTCGCTGGTGGCGGAGGAGATCGACGCCATTGCCGGTGAGATGTCCGGCAGACTGGAGGTCGTCGAAGCGGAGCTAGCGGACGTTAGGAAGCGGCTGGAGAAACTCTACGAGGCCATTGAAACGAGCGATCTGACCCTGGCTGGAGGTCCTATCGCCCCGCATCTTCTCTCTGAGGCATCGTGAGGAGCAGTTGGAGTCTGCGAGAGACGACGCCAAGGCGCAGCTTGAGCAACGTAGGGTGAGGCTTCTCACAACAGACGTGATCAGGGAATACGTGGCAGACTTCCGGGACTTCCTTAAGGATGGGTCCATTCCTGAGCGCAAGGCGCTCATCCGCAACTTCGTTGAGGACATTGAGGTGGTCAGAGACAAGGCTACGGTGACGTATACGGTCCCCATGCCGAGCGACGGGGTGACATCGGAGTCTGCCTCGGTTCTTGATTTCGTCAAGTCAGGGGTACCAGACTCAACGTGACTAGAGCTCATTTCTGCCAAGGTTCCCTTTCACCCTCGCCGTCCCCGGGTACTGTCCCCTGCCCTTGCTCGTACCGCTCTGCATTCACTGACGGGCTGTTCCTTCTCTTCGGCGAAGTACCAGGGGTTCCCTTCCCGGATGCTGATAGTATGGGTAGGGACACGACAGCGGACTTCGACGAATTCGAGGAGGACGCCATGAGACTTACACCACGAGAGATGGACAGATTGACTATCTTCAGCGCGGCAGAGCTTGCCCGACGTAGGAGAGCCAGAGGACTTAAGCTGAACCATCCGGAGGCGACAGCTCTGATCTGTGATGAGATCATGGAGTACGCGAGGGACGGCAACAGCTACGTGGAAACACTGGAGCGCGCCACACAGGTACTCGGCCGCGAGGACGTGATGGAAGGTGTGCCAGAGATGGTGGACCCCATAAGGGTGGAGGTGAGCTTTCCAGAGGGTACCAAGCTCATGTTCGTACGGAACCCCATCCGCTGAATGAGGAGGATGTTGTCATGATTCCAGGTGAGGTTATCTACGCCGATGAGGACATTCTCTGCAACCAGGGTCGGGATCACGTCGTCCTATCTGTGGAGAATACATCGCGTTATCCAGTCTATGTGACCGCGCACTACCACTTTTTTGAAGTGAACAAGCGTCTGAGGTTCGACAGGCGCGCGGCGTATGGCAGGCGTCTCGACGTCCCGTCAGGCAGTGGCGTGCGGTGGGAGCCAGGGCAAAGTGTGGAAGTCCGCCTCATAGACATCGCGGGAAGAAGGCAGGTGTACGGGTACCAGGGTTTCGTGAACGGACACCTGTCGGATACTCAAGCCGGCGAGGCGCTGGCCAAGGCCCGCGTTCAGGGCTTTCTCGACACAGGTGAATAGACGTGCCGTTCGAAGTCGATAGACAGAGATACGGGTCCATGTATGGACCCACCAAAGGAGACCGCGTACGTCTGGGAGATACGGACCTGTTCGCGCTGATAGAGCGAGACTACACCAACTACGGCGACGAGGTCCTGGGGGGATGGGGCAAGAACCTCAGGACAGGAATGATGTACTCGCATCGCCCAGCGAAAGACAGCGAACTGGACAACATCATCTCGAACGCAATCGTCATCGATCCTGTGATGGGGACATTCAAGGGAAGCATCGGAATAAAAGACGGTACCATCGTCGGGGTAGGAAGAGCGGGCAATCCCGAAATCATGGACGATGTCGACCTTATCATCGGTCCAAACACCGTCGTGTATCGTGGGGACGGACTCATCGCTACTCCCGGCGGCGTGGACAGCCACGTGCACCTCGGGAACAATCCCAAGCTCATTGACGCAGCCTTAAGTGCGGGCCTGACAACGTTCGTGGGCGCAGGTCTGAACACCACAGGGCGCTCCACGATAGAAGGCTGGCTCCAGTCGTTCGAGAACATTCCGGTCAACCTTGCGCTGCAGGCAAGGGGTAGCGCGAGCCACCCGTCCCCAATGGTGGAGAGCATCGAGGCTGGGGCAGCGGGCTTCAAAATACATGAGGACGAGGGCGCTTATCCCTACGTCATCGACGCATGCCTGCGTGTGGCTGACGAGTACGACGTGTCGGTCGCTCTCCACACCGACGGTCTTCATGAGTCCATGGAGGTGTCCGACACCATCGAAGCGATTGGCGGACGCGCCGTACATGCCTATCACGTCGAAGGCGCAGGCGGTGGGCACGCGCCCGACCTCATCAGGCTCGCAGGGGTCAACAACATCATCACCTCCTCCACCACTCCTACGATTCCATACACCGTCAGCACTTACGAAGAGCACTTTCACATGACGGCGCAGGTGCACAGTGTCAACGTGGATGCCGCACCTGAGGCAGCCGCTCTCGACGAAAGACTGCGGCGGGAAACCATGGCCGCAGAGGATGTGCTCCATGATATAGGGGCAGTACCAATCATCAATTCGGACTCACAGGGAATGGGACGAATTGGCGAGGTAATCACACGCACCTGGCAACTGGCCCACAAGATGAAGGCTGAGCGAGGTGCAACTCACCCGGAGCACGACAACGAACGCATCCTGCGCTATATCGCCAAGTACACGCTGAACCCAGCCATTACCCATGGTATCTCGTCCTACGTGGGGTCGCTGGAGCCGGGCAAGATGGCAGACGTGGTGCTCTGGAGTCCCGCATTCTTCGGTGTCAAGCCAGACATGGTCATCAAGGGAGGCCAGGTGGCATGGTCTCCCACTGGTGAGGGTAACGCCTCTATCAGGCAGTCTGAGCCAGTTACGTATGGACCGTCATTCGGAGCCATGGGAGACTCCGCTTCCAGAATAAGCGCCTTCTTTGTGTCTCAGGCCTCACTTGAGTCGCCCCTGCAGCGCCGATTGGGCACTCGACGAAGGCTCCTGCCCGTAAAGAACATGCGGACAGTAACCAAGAGGCGCATGTTAAGAAACAGCCTCAACCCCAAGATAGAGGTGGACCTCGATAGCAGGCAGATAAGTGTTGATGGAAGCGTTGTTACTTCGAGCCCGATGAGCGAGGTACCCCTGAACCGGCGCTATAGCCTCGCGTGATGCCCTGCCTGCTGACACTGCGACGGCGCTGAGGGTAAGGAGCCTACTGTGGCTGGGAATACACGGATAGTAGTCGTTGGCAATGGAAGCGATGGCACTCACATTGTGCCAGGGGGGGTCTGGGTCGATGAATACACGCAGCATATGGCGGCCTGACAAGGACGAGGTGGTCGTCGAACACGGCGCCGTCGCCACCGCTCACCCTATCGCCGCCCAAGTCGGTGTCGACATCCTGAAAAGCGGCGGGAACGCCGTGGATGCTGCTGTCGCGACCGGCTTCTGCCTCAACGTGATCGAGCCGTGGAACTCCTCGATCGCCGGGCATGGCCAGATGATCGTCCATATGTCCGCAGAGGGCCGCTCCGTCGCCATCGACTACGGCCACCGCGCGCCGAAAGCTGCAACCGCCGCCATGTTCCGTGTGACCGGCCAAACCGTGGTGGGCAACGGGATATACGATGTCGAGGACGGCGCGAACGCCGTAGGGCATCAATCAGTAGGCGTGCCTGGGGTCACGGCTGGTATGTGCCGAGCCCACGAGATGTTTGGGGTCCTGTCACTGGAGCAAGTGCTTGAGCCTGCGATCCACTACGCAAGGGAGGGGTTCGAGGTCGACCCTACCGCCTGCCTGATGATCGCCAGGGCTATGCCTAACCTGGTCCGGTTTGGGGAGGCCGCAAGCATCTTTCTGAGTGACGGATTTCCGCCTCCTCCCGGCGAACGAATTGTGCAGCGGGACCTTGCCGACACCCTGGAACGAATTGGCAGGGAGGGCAAGGACGCTCTGCACAGGGGCGAGATCGCGGCAGCGATCGACGAGGAGATGAGGAGGAACGGCGGAGTACTCAGCGCTAAGGACCTCGCCGAGTACAAGGCGCAGGTGCTGGAACCTGTAGGAGTCACATATAGAGGGTACGAGTTGCTCGGTTCTCCGGCGCCGGCTGGTACGATCACGAGTCTGCAAACGCTACGCATCCTGGAGAGCTTCGATCTGAGTGTCCTCACACACGGCTCCCCAGAGCACCTGCACCTGTTTACAGAAGCGGCCAGGCACGCGTTCGCCGACCGCTACAGCTTCGTCGGAGACCCCGATTTCGGACCAGTGCCACTCAACGGGATTCTGTCGAGGAAGTACGGGAGTGAGATCGCCCTTACCATCGACCGCGAAGTTGCCAAGCTGGAAGATGAGCGCGAGCTGCAACCGTGGGTGTCCAATCTCGATGGTCCCCTACATGATCCGTGGCGCTACGATCCGCAACCAAAGCCTGAACAGGCTGTAATGGCCTCGCCACCGAGCGAGGGCGACTGCACTACACATTTCAGCGTCATCGACAGAGACAGGAACATGGTAGCCTGCACACAGACTGCGGTCGGAGGGTTCGGCTCAGGTGTGGTCGTGCCCGGTACGGGGGTCCTGCTCACCAACGGCGTGATCGTATTCAACCCCATGCCCGGAGCGGCGAACTCGATTGCCGGATACAAGCGCGGCCTGAACAACATGACACCCGTGCTGGCACTCAGGGACGGCAGTCCATTCTTCAGCGTAGGAGCGCCTGGAGGACGCAGGATCATGTGCCGCATCGCGCACGTAATCTCAAACGTGATCGACTTCGGGATGAGTATGCAGGAGGCGATAACGGCACCGAGTGTCGATGCCGCCGAGCGGGAGACCTTTGTCGACCACAGGATCGACCCGAAGACCGTCGAGATGCTCGCGGAAATGGGTCACAACGTGGAGGTCGTGCCAGAGCGCTTTACGGAGTGGGGTTTCTCGAGACCTCGAGGCGTCATGGTCAACCCTGACTCCGGCTACCTCCACGCAGGCGTGCAACCCACTGGAACTGACGAGGCCCGGGGCTACTAGAAGGCATAACTCTAACGGGCAGGTGGCGGGCTGCCAGAGAAAGAGCTGTGGGTGACTCAATGGTCAATACCCTTCGACACGCTCAGGGCGGGCGAGACGCCCGCGCTACGGAGTATCTGCAAGTACAGAATTGACGGTGGTTCAGGCCCGGTGGTAGCATCCGCTGGTGTTTTCGACAAAGACCTCTGAGTGATTGCGGACCTTAATTGAACCTAGCCCCCCGACTCGCACATAGAACTCCGTTCTTCTATGGATGGGTCGTGTTGGGGTCGGCCAGCAGCACTCAGATCGTCAGGAATGCCGCGGCGAGCCTCACTATTGCGGTGTTCATGTTTCCCCTCGCAGAAGACCTCGGCTGGAGCCGCACGCTAATTGCCGGGGCGGCCAGCTTTGGCGGACTGGCGGCTTCAGGAGCATCCCCCATAGTCGGCTGGCTGATCGACCGGTACGGTGCACGACTTGTGCTTGCCGTGAGCGTGTTCATACTAGGACTGTCGACTATCTCGCTCGCGTGGGCGACTGTACCGATTGCGTTCTACCTGGCCTATGGCGTGGGGCGCGTCATATTCTCGAGCCCTGTGCAGATTGGGGCGTCGGTTGTCGCCACGCGGTGGTTCGTCAGAATGCGTGGGAGGGCAAGTGGTATCCTGTTTCTCTCCCACTCGATCGGAATGATCATGTTCCCGCTTGTCGCGTCGATCGTGATAGATAAGCGCGGCTGGCAGGATGCCTGGATCGTTCTCGGACTTATCGTGTGGGCGGTCGCTCTATTGCCGGCAACGTTCCTGATTGCAGAAAAGCCCGAAGACGTCGGGCTGAAACCGGACGGCGACGAGGTTGAGGAAGAAGAGCAGGTCTCAGGCAGTCCCACGGACGAGGAACCGGGATGGACACTGAAGGCGGCCATGAGGACCCCGGCGCTCTGGATACTAGCCACGGGGACGGGCATGCTGTTCCTGATGCAGGCCGGAATCAACACCCACCTCGCAGCCTTCCTGCGTGACGGGGGACTGAGTCCGGTGTTCGCGGGCGTCGGAGTGGGTCTAAATGCTGCGTTCCTAGGACTAGGAAGCCTTGCATGGGGCTGGATCGTCGAGCGCGTTCCTGCGCGTCACGTCCTTTCCATGGTCGCCGCAGTTATGGCGATCGGGGCATTGCTCTTCATGACTGCAAGCTCGACGACACAGGCGCTGGCGTATTCTGCATTCTTTGGGTTTGGGCTCGGCGGGATGCTTGCGGTGCCGCCGGTGGCTTATGCTGACTACTTCGGACGTCGCTCGCTGGGAGCGATAAGAGGCGTCGCGGAGCCACTAACCAGCGGCGGCCAAGCGGTTGGGGCCGTTGCTGCCGGTGCAGTATTCGACCTGACTGGCAGCTACCAAATCGCCTTCGTTGCGTTCGCCGCCTTGGGGGCGCTTACCATGCTGATGGTGCTACTGGCGCGGCCTCCAAGACATGTTCCAGAGGCCGCACCGGCAGATTCGTAATATCAGTTGGACCCGGGTCCCCGCTCCATCGAGTATGGCTGCCAGCGGATCAGGTCGGTCTTGACCAACACGGACGGGTTCACGCACGTCCTGGGCCAGCGTCCACTCAAGACGAGCGAGATCTCCTGCCCTACCCTTCGGCGTGCTTCTGGAGACATCCTGGCGGATGCAGACGCGACGTGAGGTGTCAGGATGACGTTGTCCATCTTCAGCAGCGGGTTGTCGGGATGAGGAGGCTCGATCTCGGTGACGTCCAGACCGGCTCCGGCTATCCAGCCTTCGTCCAGTGCCCTGATCAGCGCAGCCTCGTCTACCGTCGGACCGCGGCCGTTGTTGATGAAGAGGGCGGTCGGCTTCATGCGCCGGAAATGTTCTTCGGTGAGCATGTGGTGGACTTCAGAAGTCGATGGCGCGTGCATGGAGACGATGTCGGAGCGCTCTAGAAGCTCGTTCAAGCTGACGGGCTCGACACCGTAGCTGGTAATGGTCAGCTCTTCGATATATGGGTCGAACGCCATCATGCGTAGCCCGAACGGGGCTGCACGGAGGGCAGTCGCTCTCGCGACGTGGCCAAAAGAGACAAATCCCAATGTCTGACCGTACAGTCGCGGGAACTGGTTGAGATAGGGTCGCCCCTCGCCGTAGCGTCCGGTGCGGACCATCTCGTCCATCAGGTTCAGTCGCCTGAACGTCGCCAGGAGGAGCATCATGGTGTGGTCGGCGACCTCTTCGATGAAGGTATCAGGGACATTGGTGACGGGTATGTTTCGCGCGGTAGCGGCAGGGACATCGACAGTGTCGGCGCCCACGCTACCAAGCGCGATGATCTTGCAGTTGTCGAGACTATTGATGATCGACTCTGTGATGCGGTCGCCACGGGCGATCAGGGCGTCGCAGTCGCGTACCTGCTCGATGATCTCGCCCTCACTGGCGGCCTCGAACTCGACTATCTCTGCGTCTATGGTCGAGAGGTATTCCATCTCGTAGTCGTAGTCACCGCCGCCGAGGGCGAAGGTCACATTTGTGGGCTTTTGTATTGCAACTTTGAAGCTTGCCATTCGTGCGTTCCTCCAAAGGAAACTGAGTAATCGCTCGAATTCGAGCGAACATAGGGTATGGGGTAAGGATAGAACGGCAGTACGAGGTATGTCCAGATGATTGACACTCTGAAGGGCCTTTGCTAGCATTCGCCAAAGTGGACGACTTATCTGATAGATCTATCAGCAGATCCGCGCCTGACTCGGGCACAACCTGCCCCTCAGTTAGGCGTTTTTTTGTGTCCTCGCAATGACTTCCTTCGCAGCCGTAATCCTCGCAGCGGGAGAGGGCAGTCGGATGAACTCCCGTACTCCCAAGGCCCTGCATGAAGTGTGCGGCAAGCCGATGGTAGCCATCGTTTCCGAGACTGTACGGGCAGCCGGCTATGATCCGATCGTCGTGGTCGTCCCACATGCCGGTTCACCGATAGTCGAAACTCTTGGGGAGTCCTTCAAGTACGCGTTCCAGAGTGAGCCACTGGGTACAGGTGACGCGCTGCTCCGTGCCAGGGAGGCAGTGGGTGAACACGACAACGTGCTTGTCATCAACGCTGACGTACCGCTGATTCAGGGCGGCACACTGGACGATCTGGGAACGGCCCATATCCGGTCCGAGGCTGTGGTTACGATGCTGACTGCAACAGTGGATGAACCGGCCGGTCTCGGAAGAGTGGTGCGTGATTCGGAGGGACAGGTCACGTCCATCGCGGAGCACTCCGAGGCAGATGAAGATACGCTTAAGATCAGAGAGATCAATGCGGGTGTCTATTGCTTTCGTTCAGCCTGGTTGTGGGACAGCCTGCCGCATGTACAGGTCTCTACTTCAGGTGAAGTCTACGTGACGGACCTTATCGGCCTGGCTGCTAGCTCCAGGTACGGAGTGACAACCCTCGGCCTGAGTGATGCGAAAGAGGCAAGAGGAGTAAACGATCGTGTTGAGTTGTCAGCCGCAGAGTCGATCGTGAGAGAACGCATCAGAGAGAAGTGGATGCGCAACGGTGTCTCCATGCAGGACCCGCAGTCGGTGTATATCGACTGGGACGTCGAGATCGGCGCCGACACCATAGTCAGACCCAACACTCACATCCGTGGAGCGACGCTGGTCGGAGCCGAGTGCGAGATCGGGCCGAATTCCATCCTCGAACACTCGACCATCGGAGACCGCGTGAAGGTGATCGCTTCAGTTATAGAGGAAGCGACATTGGAGTCGAATGTGGACGTCGGTCCATTTAGTCATATAAGACCAGGCACGTACATCGAATCAGATGTGCACATCGGCAACTTCGCAGAGGTGAAGAACAGCCGACTGGGACGGGGCACCAAGTCAGGTCACTTCAGCTACATTGGCGACGCCCAAGTCGGATCAAACGTAAACATCGGAGCTGGCGCAGTCACCTGCAACTTCGACGGACGAGACAAACACAGTACAGTGATTGGGGATGACGTCTTCATCGGGAGCGATACCATGATGGTTGCTCCTGTCACGATCGGCGACAGGTCGTACACATCTGCCGGTTCGGTCGTGAACAAGAGCGTGCCTCCAGACTCTGGCGCAATCGGGGCGCCGGCTCGCATAAGGAAGAAGCGAACCGACGAGACAGAGGTCGGAACGACGCGTTCAAGCGACCGTCCTACCCTGGAGAACTGATTTGGAGAGCGACAGTACGATACCAGCCCTTGCGCTGGTGGTCTCGATCTTGGCATTCGCCTTCAGCGAGCTTGGTGCCACTTCCATCGCAGGACGTATCCAGGCAGTAGCCTCCAGCGTCCTGAACGAGGAAGCAGGTCTATCTGAGCAGTTCCGGCTCCTGAGTAACCTCCCCGGCGGACCCACCGCGGGCCTGCGTCTTCTCAACCTGATTGCCCTGGCAGCAACGATGGTCTCCATGACGGCTGTTGTATGGGCCTCGTGGGGTGTTAGATGGGACCTGACCTCAATTGGGGGAATCCTGGTGCTCGTAGTGCTGGCGGGGGCAACATACGCGGCACGATCTCTCGGCATGCGTTACTCTGCCCAACTGTGCACATTCATGCCCAGGTTTGCCTGGCTGCTGTCATTCCCTCTTCGCCCAATCCTGCTGATAGAGGAATTGATCGTCAGAAACCCGTCGGCTGAAGTTTCCAGCCCTTCGGACCCCGCTCTCGACTTTACACTTACAGTAGACCCGACAGAGGAAGTGCTGGACGAGCACGAAGTGAGGATGATACGCGGAGTTGTGCAACTCGACAGGACGGTGGCCCGTGAGATCATGGTCCCGAGAGTGGATATAGTGGCGGTTGAGTCTGAAGAATCTCTTGAATTGCTCGTAGACAAGATGAGGACTGCCGGCCACAGCCGTATCCCGATCTACAAGGGTGATCTGGACCACATTGTCGGTGTCGCACACGCGAGAGACGTCCTGCAGCAGCTGGCCGCTGGTAAGGATGCCTCGATGACGTCAGCACAGCAGGTCGGCAGGCAACCCATGTTCATTCCAGAGTCCAAGACACTTGAAGGGTTGTTGGAAGTGTTCCGGGAGCAGCGGAGGCATCTCGCTGTCGTGATTGACGAGTACGGAGGCGTATCGGGGATCGTCACGATCGAGGACATTCTCGAGGAGATCGTCGGGGAGATCCAGGATGAGTTCGATGCTGAGGAGCCGGATATCCAGCGGGTCGGAGACGCCGAGTTCGCTGTCGACGCCGGAATGACCATTGACGAACTCAACGAGACCCTCGGAGTTAACGTCGTAAACGACGGGTTCGACACGATAGGCGGGCTGGTGTTCGACAGGCTTGGAAAGATACCTGTGGCCGGTGACAAGGTAGAGCACGCCGGGCTAAGCATCGAAGTGATCGGCACGATGGGCAGAAGACCGACGATGCTGAGGGTCACGCTGGTGCATGTTCCAGACAGCGAGTCGGCACGGGCAGAGTAGGCCTAAAGTCTCCCTATGCTAGCTTCCAGGTAGGTGCTCGAATCACCCTCTCTTCCGCCGTCGCGGCCATCTGGCGGGCCATTAACTACCTGAACCCGAAATGTTGCTCTACTGCCATCCGAACCCATCGCGACAAGGGTACGGTTTCCGACGGCCCGCGTCCTCACAGACGGAGGTACGTCAGTCACGTTATACGTGACCGAGAAACCACCCCTCTGGTCTGCTACTAACTGCTGCTCACCGCGCGAATCAAGAAGTACTATCGACAGGTTCTTGTCTATCCTCAGCAACAAGACGACTGGCTCTCCCGGCATAAATCCAGAGCCCGTTACCCTCAGGCTATCCCCGGAAGTCGTGAGTGCCGATTTGTTGACGTCTATCATGGCCTCCTGCCGCGAGGCTCGATCCCGCGACACCACCGAAACCGGACCAGGCGGCCCCGGCGGGCCAGCACTCCTCGCCTGAGTAACAGTTAGTTCCGCCTGTTCTCCCCGGCAAGCTAGCGACGTCAGTAGAGAAGCGAGCAACAGCAACCCTGTAAACAGGCATGCAGCAAAGCGAGTACCGTTTCTCAACCGACGGCCTCCTCTCTCTCCTGCGCCAAAACGACAAGCGCCGCCTCCTCTAGGGGAGGCGGCGCTTTATCGCCTAAGTATTACTTAGTCTAAGCGGGTGTTTCTACTTCTCGGCTACTATGACCAGAGGAGCTGTCGCAGTGGAGCCCATGTTGCCAGTCGCCTTGAGAGTGTATACACCCTCGCCGAGCGGGTTGGCCACGTCTACCGCGAATGCACCGGAGCCATTAGCAGTGACTCCACCAAATATCCGGTTGCCTCCGCCTTCAGCAGCTCCAACCGCGATCAGGGAAACGACCTCATCGGCCATGAAGCCTGCGCCCCAAATCATGACGGCCTCTCCAACTGCAGTCGCGCTAGCGAGCAGGCTGGTGTCAACCGAAGTCATTGGCTCTGGGGCACCGACGACCGTTACGGGCGTGCTGGCTCTGCTGCCGTCTGAGCCCTGGGCGAAGAAGGTGCGGTTACCAATTGCGCGAGCCTGGCTTGCCGAAGCGCCGCCGATCTCGTCAAAGGTAATGCTGAAAGCTCCGGCCTCGTTGGCCTGAACCTGAGCACCGCGAGCGCCTCCAGCAATGATCGACAGGTTCTCGTCGACTCTGAGCTGCAGGACTACTGGCTCGCCGGGAAGGAACCCGGAGCCGCGTACGGTTACTGAATCGCCAGCAGTGGCGATAGCGGACTTGCTGAGTTCTACAGAAGCTTCAGGAGAAACAGCGGGAGCACCTGCGGCACCTGCGGGGCCCTGAGGGCCTGGAGGGCCGGCAGGACCAGGGTTACCCGGATGTCCCGGAAGACCGGGAAGACCGGGCTCTCCCTGAGCGCCTTGAGAACCTGCGGCTCCGGGGTTACCCGGGTTACCTGGCAATCCGGGCTGTCCCGGCTCACCCTGAGGTCCCGCACATGCTATTAATGCCAATACAAGAACTGAAGAAAGCAGGGCAATTGCAATGCCCTTTACGGGGAAGTGCCTTCTCATCTGACCCCCTCTCGAGATGATTTCTTGGGCTTATTGTCCATCCGTCGGACCGATTCTTGAGACTTTGGTCTTACAGACATACAAGTCTCCCGCCGGTAGAGCCGACGGTGCACAAATGCGGCATAATCATATTCACCCAGTACCTGTATGTCAAGGGCTACAGCACCCTCTTAACGACCCTTATTCAGGCCATCCAAGAGCACTATCGAGCTATGGTTGACCAAGCCCCGACTATGTTCGCTGAACAGGACTCTCCAAGTCAATTCTGCTTGTCGTGAAGAGGCGCAATTGCTATATTGTGGAACCAGTTACGCCCCCGTAGCTCAGTGGATAGAGCGCTGGCCTCCGGAGCCAGGTGCGTGGGTTCGAGTCCCGCCGGGGGTACTCCCTCTCTTCACTCCTGTTGCCACCTTTCTGGCGTGTCTCTTAACCGCTCCAGACCAAGAGAAACGCAGAGTGCGAGGTACTCGTCCTGGGGAACTCCGTGCCAGCGAAGATCCTCGAGTTCATGGGTAAGCGGTACGTCCGTCCGTAACGTGGCCAGGGTACGGTACAGTTCAGCCTCATTGCGGCATTCAGCGAGATTCGTGGCCAGCGATCGGGCTCCTCGTACTGCTACCGCCCAGTCCTCGTGTGACTCTGGGATCGAATCAATGTGGCCGAATTCGGCCAGTACAGTTGCCGTACCCTTCGCACCCCATCGAGGGACCCCGGGTATTCCATCGGCAGAGTCGCCAACCAAGGCGAGGTAATCCGGGATCGAGGCCGGAGGAACCCCGAACCTCTCGATAACGTCGGCCTCTGTGTATGTGATGTCTCGCCTGCGGTCCCAGACGACAACACGGTCGCCTTCGACAAGGTTCATGAGGTCCTTGTCGACGGAGCAGATGACCACCTTATCGATCTCGGGCTCGTGCTTCCAGCGAGTGGTTGCCGTTGCTATGGCGTCGTCAGCCTCGAACTCGACCATTGGCCAAGTGACGATTCCCAGGGACCGTGAGATCGTTTCCGCTAGTTCAAACTGCGCTGCAAGATCTTCCGGAGTTCCCTCCCCTGTCTTGTAGCCTTCGAAGAGATCGTTACGGAACGACTCGACCACGTGGTCGAATGCACACGCGATGTACTCGGGTTGCTGCTCGCGAAGGAGAAGAAGCAGGGTCTGAAGGAGCCCGGTGACCGCCCCGATAGACGTTCCGTCGGGGGAAGTCCGGGGGGGCGCACCGAAGTGGGCCCGGAAGAGCTCGTAGGTGCCGTCGACGAGGTATAGACTCGCCATCAGAACCAGTTGGCCTTGTCTACGACGTTCTGCAACTCTTGACCCTGGCCGAACCTGACGCAGTTCTCAATGAAGAGCTCTGTTCTGCGGTCGTCCAGGTAGGGACCTGCACCAGCGCAGTGTGGGGTGATAATAACGTTTGGCATCGCCCAGAGAGCGTGATCCGAAGGAAGCGGTTCGATTTCGAAGACGTCCAGAGCGGCACCTCTGATTTCCCCGGCGTCGAGAGCAGCTACGAGATCGTCCAGCACCACCGTAGCACCGCGTCCGATGTTGATGAAGTAGCAAGACGGCTTCATCTTCTCGAAGCGACCGAGGTTGAAAAGTCGCTGTGTTTCAGGCGTCTCAGGGACCGTAACGATCACAAAATCGGCGCGGGGCAGCACCTCATCGAGAGCGTCCGGAGCAACCAACTCGGTCACTCCCTGAGGTGGGGCGTCTAATCGCGGATCGACTCCGATCACGTTCATTCCGAATTCCGAGCACAGCCGGGCCGTCTCGCCGCCAATGCCGCCGACGCCAACCACTACGGCGGTGGCGTCAGGCAGGTTTACGATTTCGTAGCCGGGCATCCACTCGGATTCGACCTGCTGCCTGATGTAAACGTGAAGACCCCGTGCAAAAGCCAGTACGTACGACATGATGTGATTGGAGATATGGTCGTTGTAGATGTCCCTGGTATTGGTGACGACAACGTCGCTGTCGATGAGGTCATCGTGGTAGTACCCGGCTCGAGGTCCGGCCTGTGGGCAGGCAATCCAGCGGAGGTTGCCACGGCGCTCGAACACTTCAGGCACGATGTTGCCGAAGGCGACATCGGCTTCACCGATCATCTCCATCGCTTCGCCCACTGAAGTCGCGACGTTGACCTCTATGTCGGGAATTCTCTCCCGCAACAGGTCGGGCCACTCGCCTATGCGACCACGTTCCGGCGAGCCTTCATCAAAGATGAGAAGGTTAAACGACATCTAACTCTCCCAGACTCAGTTTGAATTAAGATCTTAGCGCGTGCGGGGGTTGAGGACGTCGTTCAGCGCGTCCCCGAGCAGGTTCCATGACAGCACCAGCGTCCATGCCACAAGTCCAGGGGTAAGCAGCATCCAGGGGACCTCTCGCAGGGCGCTAAGGCTGCCTGCTTCGAGAAGCATGACACCGAGACTGGGCCTCGGAGGCTGGATCCCCAGTCCAAGCCAGCTGAGGATGATCTCTGTACCGACCATGGAGCCCATACCCATTGAAACCAGAACAACGATGGGACTGATGGCATTGGGCAGCAGGTGTGTGAAGAGAATCCGGGGAGTGCTCGCCCCAACAGAGCGGGCAGCGTCTACGAACTGCGTCTGTTTCAGGGCCAGCACCTGTCCACGCACGATCCGGGCCATACCGAACCAGCTGAATGATACAAGGGCGATCGAAATCACAAGATAGTCGACGACCCCTGCCTTAACCAACCCGTCCAGAAAAGTAGTGTCTTCCAGGTTTCTAAAGAAGTCACGCAGTCTGGGGCCGAGCGTAGCCGCAAGAATGATCACAAGCAGAATGTCGGGGAATGAGGCGAACACTTCGCCGACGCGCATGATTAGTGCATCCACCCAACTTCCAAAATAGCCTGATACCAAGCCGAGCGTTACACCAATTACGAGGCCGCCAGTAGCCATAGATATGACGGTGATGATGACCGTGTTCTGGATTCCCCACATGACGCGAGTCAAAAGGTCGCGGCCTTTGAGATCCGTTCCCGCCCAGTGTTCTGCGCTTGGGGGCTTGCGTATAGCAGTGTAGTCCTGGGCTGTGTACTCGTAGGGCGCTATCAGAGGTGCAAAAATTCCAACTGAGTACAGAACTATGAGCACGACCACGCTGAACATGGCCAGCTTCTTCCTGATCAGCCGCTCCCAAGCACGTCGCAGATGCCCCTTACCACCCTGGTCCTGGGCAGCAGTGTCTAGGTCTGCGATGACGGTTCGGGTGGGTTGCTGGCTCAACTGTACCTGATCCTGGGATCGACAAAGGAGTAAGCAATGTCCGCTAGGAGATTAGCGAGCACGAAGGCAGTGGAGCCGATGAGCGTTATGGCCATGATGACTGGATAGTCCCGGTTAAAAATGGAATCTATGGCCAAGCTTCCCACACCGGGAATTCCCAGAATTCGCTCAGTAATGAAACCTGTGCTGAGCATTCCTGCGAGGGTGAATGAAAGAATGGTGATAATGGGGATCATGGCATTTTTCAGGATGTGGCGATAGTCGACCGCGAACGAGGTCAGGCCCTTTGCGTATGCGGTCCGGATGAAGTCCTGCCCCATAACGTCGAGAGTACTGGCTCGCATGAGCCTTAGTAGTCCTGCAACGCCTGGTATCCCCATTGTGACGGCTGGTGTGATGATCCTAGGATCCCAGAAACCTCCCCATCCTGAGCAGGGAAGCAAGTCCGTTTTCAAACAGGCAAACCAAAGGAAGGCGGGTATGCTGACCATGATTGGAATGGACATTAGGATCAACGCATTAGCAACAGTTGACGGGTCTATCCAACTGCCCTGCTTGTGGGCAATGAAAAAGCCCAGTGGCAGTCCAATCGAGAGGCTGACGATAAGTGCCGCCAGATTAACCTGGAACGACACCCACATCTTGGACGTCAGCAGTTCCCTTACGGGTCGTCCTCTAAAACGGTAGCTCTCTCCGAAGTCGCCCCTGACGAACCCCCACATGTAGCTGCCATACTGGACTGCGAACGGCTGGTCGAGACCAAGCTCCCTTCGCAGGCTCTTGGTAACTACAGAGTCCGGGTCGTACCTGTTGCCCAGTATGACCTGGACGGGATCACCGGGGCCGAATCGGCCAAGCGAAAACGTGACGAGCGACGCTGCGAAGAGCAGCACGGGCAGCCACAACAGCCTTCTTGTGATGTACAGCCACATTTGATGTTGGGCCGCCCGTCAGAGCGCCCTGTCCTCGCTTCGGTCCATGCAGTTGGGAATCAGTCGGTCAGGCGAATGTTCTTGAGCTTAGGGACGATCATTGGCGTCACCTTGTAGTCTTTGACGTAGTCCTTGATGAGAACGTAACGCTCACCAGAGTACCACAGTGGGAGCCAGGCGCCATCCTGGACGATAATGTCCTCGGCTTGCCGATACAACTCTACCCTGCGTTCGACGTCGGTCTCGGTCCTGGCTTCCTCCAGAATGGTGTCAGCCTCGGGATTGGAGTACTTTCCGTGGTTCAGCGAACTCTCAGTGTGGAACAGTATGTCCAGGAAGTCCTGAGGGTCGGGGTAGTCCGCCTGCCATCCCAGGCCAGCGTAGGCCTGGAACTTGTGCTGGTCCAGGTCCTGGAGGTAAGTCGCCCACTCGACCTGCTGGATCTCGACCTCGACACCAAGCTCCTGCTTCCACATTTCAATCACTACTTCGAGGTCCAGGCCGATCGTTCCACCGGTGCCAGGCACGGTCACTACAATTCTGGGCCTGGTAGTAGGGTCAGCGTATGCGGACTCTTCCAGTAGCTGCCTCGCAAGGTCAGGGTTGTATTCGAGACCGGTCAGGTCAGGGTTGAAACCTGGGAAACCGGGCGGAAGAATCCCGTATGCGGGCTCCACGAGCGAGGATAGCACCTCGTTAGCGATCAGCTGCTTGTCCACCGCGTGGTTGAGAGCCTGCCTGAATTTCGGATCGTCGAATGGAGCCATGCTCGCGTTGAAGCCGACGTATGAGATGCTGAAGTCGGGGGGAGCCACAACCAGCTGGGAGTGAAGCGGCTCAGATGGGTCAAGAACCCTGTCAAGGTCGAACAGCCCGACACCGGTAATGTCGATCTCGTCGTTCTCATACATGGCCATAGACTGGCCGCCAGCCAGGTTCATGGCGATGGAGTCTACGTTGGCGTGCTCACGGTAGAAGTGCTCGTTGCGCTCCAGGATTATGCGTTCGCCTATCCGGTACTCCTTGAGCTTGAACGGACCGGTCCCGTTGGGAGTGTCAGTCCATGTCCTGCCACCGGACTCGACGTTATCCCTATCGAGCACGTAGGCGGTCGGATACGTCAGCTTGGCCAGGAAGTATGCCTTGGGGGCATCGATCTCAATCTGGAGCGTGGAGTCGTCAATGACGGTAATTCCGGTTATATCTTCGGACTCACCTTCCAGGACAGCTTCTACGCCCACTATGTCGTTCAGGTAGGTATCTGCGACAGGCGAGGCGGTATCAGGGTGGGCAGCCCTCTGCATGGACCACTTGAAGTCATCGGCAGTCACGCGAGTGCCATCATGGAACTTCGCGTTCTCGCGAATGTGGAACGTGTAGACAGTTCCATCGTCATTGATCTCCCAACTCTCTGCGACGTCTGGCACGAGCTGCAGGTCTGTATTGAGAGCCACGAGGCCGCTAAATATCTCAACGACGAGACCCGCGGATGTCGTGTCCGAAGTGAGATGCGGGTCCAGAGTGGGAGGATCTGACCAGAGCCGACGGAAGATACCACCAGGAGGTTCATCACCGGTGGTCTCTACGGCGGCGGCCGGAGCTGCTGTTGGAGCGGCCTCACTGCCCGGGGCCTCAGTTGGCTCGGGGGTGGGCTGCTCGGACTGAGCCTGTGGTTCGGGTGTTGCGGTTTCGGTTTCCTCGCCTCCGCAGGCGAGGGCAAAAGCTAAGCTAAGGGCGACAAGCAGAGTGGCAAGTATTCTCATGAGGTTCCTACAGCTACCTGGTTATTGGTGCGGCTTCTTTTCCTACTGTTGTCTTTAGATACGATGTGATGAAGTCATCCAGATCACCGTCGAGCACAGCGGCGGCGTCTGAGACCGAGTGATCGGTCCTGTGGTCTTTGACCATCTGGTATGGATGGAGGACGTAGCTCCTGATCTGATTGCCCCACTCCGGGGAAATATGCTCGCCCTTGATACGCGCCAGTTGCTCGGCACGCTTCTTCATTTCGAGTTCAACGAGCCGGGCCATCAGGATCCGCATGGCAATCTCCCTGTTCTGGTGCTGGGAGCGTTCGTTCTGACAGTTGACCCTGATTCCAGTTGGGATGTGCGTGATCCTTACGGCAGTCGAGTTCTTCTGGACGCTCTGCCCCCCGTGACCGCCGGCCCTGAAAGTGTCTATCCTGAGATCATCGGGGTTAATTGTAACGTCTGAGTCGTCTTCGACATCAGGCATCACCTCAGCGAGCGCGAACGAAGTGTGTCTTGCATGGTTGCCATCGTACGGGGAGATTCGAACCAGCCTGTGAACACCCTTCTCGGCCTTGAGGAAACCGTACGCGTTAAGGCCATTCACCTGCACCACGGCACTCTTTATGCCCGCCTCGTCCCCCGTCGATACGTCCAGCACTTCAGTCTTGAATCCACTGCGCTCAGCCCACCTGAGGTACATCCTCATGAGCATCTGCGCCCAGTCCTGTGAGTCGACTCCTCCCGCACCCGCGTGCAGCGCCAGGATCGCATTGTGGTCGTCGTACTCCCCAGAGAGCATAAGCAGGAACTCAAGGTCGTCCAATTCAGTCAACAGATCGACGAGTTCCTGGTTCATTGTGGCGGTCAGAGAGTCCTCGTCTTCGAGGAGCGCAAGGTCAATCAACTCATCGAGATCCTGCGCTCTAGCCTTCAGGCCGGTCCAGGACTCGACCTCGTTCTTAAAGCCGGACAGTCGGCGCATGGCGGTCTGTGCCTGCTGATTATCCTCCCAAAATGAGGGGTCTGACGCCTGCTTTTCGAGCTCTTCTATCTCTCTTCGTTTGCTGTCGAGGTCAAAGACGCACCATTAGTTCGGAAATGCGGGAAAGTAAGTCGGTCACTTGACCTCTAAGGTCTAACATTGGATACGTCCTTGACACTGGCCGCAGATTTCGGCGAGTCCTCGCCGGGGCCATAACGAACCGATTATATCAACCCCTGAATTAAACCTACCACCGCACGACACCCTGACGGTGTACAATCGCCACCGAAACGAGAGACCGAGGTAGACAAATGTTAGACATCCTGATTCGCGACGGACTGATAATCGACGGCACCGGCAATCCTGGCTACTACGGCTCAGTTGGAGTCGAAGGCGACACCATCAAGGTGTTTCGAGGGTCCGTCCAGGATGTGGATGCGGCCCGCACCATCGACGCAACGGGGCTGACTGTTTGCCCCGGGTTTATAGACATGCACGCACACTCCGGTCTGGTTCTGCTATCGGAGCCCGAGCATGAGCCGAAGGTCAAACAGGGAATCACGACCGAGCTGATCGGCGTCGATGGCAACTCGTACGCGCCATTTAAGTCGCAGGATGACTTCAGACGTTTCGTAGAGATCAACTCGGGTTTGGACGGCAACCCTCCCCTGCCCGGTTCGTGGTCGACAGTCGAGCAGTACCTCAACATGTTCGACAGGAAGTCGGCAGTGAACATTGCGTACATACTGGGCAACTCGCCGGTGCGTATCGACGCCATTGGATGGGAGTCGACTCCGGCCACAGAGGGCGACATCGCGAACATGAAGGCGATGATCCGGGAGTCGATGGAGGAAGGCGCAATCGGCATGTCGACCGGTCTGGACTACCCACCGGGCGGGTATGCGTCCACTGACGAGCTTGTAGAGCTATCCAAGCAGGTCGCAGAGCTCGGAGGCATTTACCATACGCATGTCAGGTATAAGTCCGGAGACATGTTCATGGACCCGTTCAAGGAGGCTATCGAGATCGGCGAGCGTAGTGGCGTACCGGTGCACATCACCCACTTCTACCAGAAGGCGCCTTCTCCGGGCGGAGCGCCGCAGCTCCTGGGACTGGTTGAAGATGCGTCTGCTTCGGGTCAGGATGTGACGTTCGACAGCTATCCGTACAGCCTTGGCAGCACGCGCATCCTGATCGTCTTCCCGGACTGGGTACACGAGGGAGGGCCTGAACGACTCAAGCAGGCGCTCGCCGACGAGGACGCTCGTGAGAGGCTGCGAGGTGAGGTCGTGCCGCGCGCGCCCACATGGCATGACATGTGGCTGACGTACTTCAAGCGTCCGGAGAATCACCAGTACGATGGCAGGTCGATTGCAGAGATCGCGGAGATGCGGAAACAGGACCCCGTGGACGCGCTGTGCGACCTTCTCATCGAGGAGGACCTGCAGACCTGCTACGTGGCTGAAGGACTGAACCAGAAGACATTGCCAGCCTTCGTCACTCATCCGCTATCGATGGTGGGCAGCGACGCGGTGCTGCTTGGCGACTTCCCAAGTCCTCGCACGTACGGCTGCTTCCCAGTGATTCTTGCCGAGTACGTCCGTGAGGAGCGGCAGATGTCTCTGCCGAACGCCATCAGAAAGATGACGTCGTTCCCCGCGCAGCGGTTGGGACTTCAGGACAGGGGAGTTATCCGGGACGGCATGAACGCGGACATTACGGTGTTCGATGCAGGGTCAGTAAGGGCACCTGCCACTCGAACTGACCCCAAGCAGTTCCCTATCGGCATCGAGTACGTCATCGTCAACGGGACCGTGGTTGTCGATCGTGGCACTCACACGGGAGCGCTTCCCGGTAGGGCTGTTCGATAGGGAAAGTCGTAAGCGGCGCTCGCACCCTCACCTCACATCAAGTACAGGGCATACTCTGAGGGTGTCCTTCGACAATCTCAGGACGAACGAATTGTCGGTCTACCAGGCCCTGCAAGCCCTGAGTGAGTGGTTTACTTCTATAACGGTTCTAATGCTCGTGGCTACCTGGCCACGGGAAGTTCTATGTGCGAGGCCCGGCCCGGGCTGTGATGTATGGTCTGGTGTGCAGCCTCGTAAGTCCTATCTACGCCCAGAGGGCCCCCGGTGTTGTGGTTCACGTCGAACCTCGGCCAGTTGCTCGAGCTTATGTCCAGGCGGATATTATGCCCAGCAACGAACGTGTTTGACGTCGGGTAGAGCTCGAACTCGAACTCGTAGACTTCGCCCGGTTCCATGAATTCAGGCTCATCGTAGCCGTTCCGGTAGCGCGCACGGATGATAGAGTCGGTGATGTTGATTGCCAGTCCCTCCGGATACTCGGCGGTAGGCGGATAGACGTCGATTAGCTTGGCAGTAAAGTCAGTGTCGACCGCTGACGACTCCGCCCAGAGCCTGACGGTAATCGGACCCGTAACCTCGACGTCGGCCTCCAGAGGAGGCGTCTGGAAGGTCAGCACATCCGCGCGAGCATTGAGCGGCTGGTGATCCTGCGTGCCGTAGAACCGTGTGGGATCGCCCCTCTGGTCGTATGCGCCGGGTTCCATTATTGGATTGGCTGCAGATATGCCTCCCCCGATTGTCGGGACAGGGTCGGTCGGGTCGAAGATGTAGGAAGTGCTGGGTTGCTCTTCACTACCGGGCTGTCTGCGGGCGAGCGTACCATCTCCGTGAATGTAGAAAGGCACGAACCGCGTGCCGGGAACGGGCCAGTCGTCTGCGCCAGTCCAGAAGCCTCCGTGGTTCAATCGGTGCTCGTCGTTGATGCGTCCATCGCCTCCACCCATAGTGAAATAACGGACAGGGCTCCAGTCTGCGGCCTCTGTGTGCATCCCCTTGAGGTAGTGATCGAACCAGGCCAGCTTCAGGTCGTTGTAGTCGATGTGGGCCGTCAGGCCGAAGTCTATGTCACCTGAGTGGGTAATCTCGTACTGACCATGTGTCCAGGGACCCATCAGGAGTTTCTGCGGCGATTCCTTGAGCCTGCTCAGCTTCATGTAGCACTCGGTCGAGTTGCGGGCGTATGAGTCGTACCAGCCACCGAGGTAGAGGGTCGGGACATCGGCGTGTTCATCGTAGTACTCGACCGGAGCGTAGCCACGCTGCTTCCAGTAGTCCGTGCGCTCGCCGACTGTCTGGAGATCGATTACCCACTGCTCGACAGTTGGCACTCTTCGGAGAATCGACGTGTTCTTGAGTATCGGGAAGTTCTCGACGATCTCAGGCATACCGTTTTCGAAGATGTTGAGTATTGCGGCGGCGAGGGCGGGATCTGCCTTAGCCTCCGGGCTGGTGGTGGCCATCCTGTAGGCGTAGATGAGGAAGCGCTGTTCGAGGGTGCCGTTGTGGCGCATGGAACTCGAGAAGTAGTCGGACGCTCCAACAGCGACGATCATCGTCGAAAGATGGGGCGGGTCCAAAGTCGCCAGCGCAGCCTGATCGGAGCCTGCGTACGAGTCTCCCATGGTACCGACCTTGCCGTCGCTCCAACGCTGGGTTCCGAGCCATTCCACGGTATCGTAGCCGTCCTCAGCCTCATCGAAGAAGGGCAGCCAGTCTCCCTCAGACTTGAACCGGCCACGTACATCCTGTATGGCGACGACGTAGCCCCGTCTGGCGAAGAATTTACCCCTGGAAGTCTGTCGGGCAGCCAGCTTGTCGTAGGGAGTGCGCTCCAGTATCACAGGGAACGGGCCAGTAGCCGGAACGTCGTTGACGGCGGGAAGATAGAGGTCTGTCGCCAGCCTCGCGCCGTCCCGCATTTCGACCATGACATCGCGCTGAATCACCACCCCATATGAGGCAACTGAGCCCTGGTAGAGGCCGTCGCCCAGGGGCTGAGTAGCACCATTATCAGATGGCGCCACAACCTCGGGGGTTGAGGGTTGTTCCGCCGGGATGATGGTCTGTACGGACTCAGCATCTTCAGCGAGGCGGTCCCACGTGTAGGTAGCTGGGATCAGCTCGACATCGGCCCATATCGGCCCCTGGTCAGCATAGTGCGGGCTACCTGCGTGACCGGATGCTCCGAGGGGCACGATCCAACGGGAGTCGTCCCAGTCTGCGGTGTCCCAAACGTAACGGGCAACGGATGTGCCCGTGATGGTGAATGAGTCCCAGAGAGTGGACGAAGAGCCAGGGGCAACGAGGCCGTAACTTCCAGCCTGGGGTGTGTCTCCGTCTCCGCTCATGCCGAATCCAGGTGGATCGAGAAGGTCCGCGGCGTCAGGGAAGGCTGCCGATAGTGGATGCCTTGGCCTGGTGCGGTGTACGTCGCCCCACTTCCACGCGTCGACGTCCCTGCCGAGACCAATGCCAGTCCTGGAAAGCCTGTGTACGGCCTCGTTGAATCCCTGGTACAGCTCGCTGTCGAAATCCCATTCCCAGTCGGGATCGGGAGGTCTGACGACCTCGACTCCGCTCTGCAGGTCGGCCACCAACAGAGACGCAAGCTGTCTGAGGTGGCCTGGAGCTCCCCTACCCTGCGCACCAAGTGCAACGCCAGCCAGGTCGCCGAAAAGCCTTGTGAAGTAGCGTTCGTGTATTTCCGACCTGATCGCGCTGTAGATGGTCGGGGCAACCAGGTCCCTATTCATGCTGCCGTCCCAAGCTTTGAGGTGTCGGATGCACTCCTCCTCGATCTGGGACATTCCCTCAACCGATAGATTGGAGAGGAACTTGGAGTAGACCTGCGCCGGGATGGAGACCACTTCCGAATGTATGGCAGCCATATCATCAACTGTAGCGTTATAGAGGTTGCCAAGCCTGTCGAGGATTCGCCTTGCGCGGTGGTCTGGGGCAAAACTGAGAGCAATGTAGTGTGGATAGTCGTCGCCAACTATGCGGTTGTTGGCCGTGACAATGAGACCGTCCTTGGGATTCCTGATCCTGGCAAGGTCCTCGAAGGGTATCGGGCCCTCCCATTCGTGCTCGCCGGTCCAGCCCGGAACGGGGAGCCAGGCGTTGGCCATCGACCGGATGGGGACCTGACCTCTGTTCAGGTAGCCGATGTCGCCGTGGACGTCGGCGAAGACGAAGTTGTTACACGGATCGACCCAGTCGCGCATCGACTCGTCAATCTCATCAATGTCCTGTGCGTACAGCATTCGCCGTAAGCACTCGAACCCGAGGTTCGGGCCCGAGGTTGCTGTGTATTTGAATGCGAGCCCCTTTGAGCCGTCGCCGCTCTCGGCGATTACCGGGCCATGGGCAGTCGAGAGGACCGAGATGCCTACATCGTCGTCACCTCTGACCGCGATGGACTCCTCACTCACGTCGGCGGGGTGCCAGTTTCCCTGAAACTCGTACTCAGGGCCACTTTCGCTCCCACGGATGTTTTCGACGTAGAGGTCCTGGTAGTCAGCCCCAGCGTGTGTGACACACCATGCGACCTGCTCGTTGTGTCCGAAGTGAGGGAATCCGGGACAGCCTGGGAACGACATGCCGATCACATCGAACTCAGGGCAGGCTATGTGGTTCTGATAGTAGACGTTTGGCGTGTCGAGGCCGCGGTGGGGGTCGCCAGCGACGAGGGGCTTGCCCGACGCGGTTCGGGAGCCGTGAACCGCCCAGCTATTGGAGCCGCTGTCGTCGTCCTTAAGCCATTCTATGGCTGAGAGGCCTTCTTCTAACTGGTCGATTCCCTCGATTATGTCGGACTCGGCCTCCTCACCCGGGGGTACGATCACCAGCTGGCTGGAGAAGCTCGCTGCTCTCTCGTCTCCCCAGATGCTCTTAACTCGATCACGCCACTCGTTTCCGTACCCCTTGAGGAGGCTCTTCGCGCGCTCCGGGCCGAATTCGTTAACCAGTCTCGCACGCCACGTCTTGCCCTCGAACACGCCCATCATGATGTGCCTGACCTTGAATACGGCCAGGCAGTCCAGGGGAGTCCACAGTTCAGGTTCGGCACCGATGAGTGCGTATTCCACAGGCAGGGCGTTCGATGATTCCATGAATGCGTTGACGCCAGCGGAGTACGCCTCGAACATCGCGCGAGCTTCCTCTGACAGGGCTTCCCAGTCCCTTTCGACAGAGGCACGGATCTGGAACCTGCGCATCATGAGATCGTGTTCCACACCATCGGAGCCGATGAACTCTGCCCACCGGCCGTAGGCACGGGCACGATCGTAGTCCACGTGCCAGAGACGGTCCTGGGCGGTGGCAAAACCCTGGCCGAAGAAGGCGTCATGCTCAGATTCGGCCCTGACGTGGGGAATGCCGAAGCTGTCACGCGTGATGGTGACTTCTCCTCCCAGGCCGGAGACCGTCACGTCCGACGTCGTGTCGGGAATGGCGGAACTGAATGATGCGGACTGATGTGCCGATATCTGGGTCATTTCTGGCGCACCTCAAACGAGCAATTTGGTCATCGATATACTATCAACAAACCTGAGAGTCGAGTAGATGGTCCTACGCGGTAACGGTTGCCTACCCTGTCGGGTCAGGGCAGACAGAGGTGGGTATTCACAGACCGTAGATTCTGCGGAAGCGGTTGTCCAGTGACTGGGGGTGTCCTTCGACAAGCTCAGGACGAACGAATCGGCTGTCTATCTGCCCCTGCAAACTAGCAAAGGGCGAGCACCGCCTTCAGGAAGCCTGCCATTTGGGCGCCGTGAATTGGGTAGTAGCCCTCGAATTCCCGGAGATTGCGCGCCGCCTCTTCTCCGGGATCAAAGCGATCGCCCATCAGGTCGTAGTCTGAAGCCAGCTCACGGTTCCATATGCATAGCTCGTCGAAGGTAAGTTGAGGTTCGAACTGGACTCCGTAAGCGTTTCTGTACCTGAACGCCATGTCGAACCTGCGATAGCCCCAATCGCGACGGAGCATGAATCCCTCGGCGAGTCGTGTCGCCCCAGAGGGTGTGGTGAAACACTCGCCGTGCAGGGTGGGAACAAGAGGAGCAGTGATCTTCCCAAACGCAGGGTCGGTGTGGCCCTCCTCAGATATCCAGATCTTCCTGAGGCCGAACTGGTAGCCGCCGGTGGGTTCGACAACACCTCCCAGCGCCTTCGATAGCAGCTGGGCGCCCAGGCAGACACCAAGGACTCGAATGCCGCGCTCAGCGGCATCTCTTAGGTAGTCCATCTCCTCCTGAAGAGCCAAATACCCGTCGTTAGCGGACATCGGCCCGCCGAGGGCCACAACGAAGTCGTTTTGCCCCAACCGTGGCGCATCAAACAACTGGAATTCGGGAGCGTCTGAGTAGATGGGAACGGTCTCGATTCCGAAACCAGCGCCGGTCAATACTGACTCGAAGTTAGAGCCGAGTGTTTCGAACTGGTGGTGTTGTATGACGACAGCTTTCATGATCGTTCTCCGGTGAACACCGCGCTATGGTAGCATTGGGCCGCTAAAGCGAATGGACACGATCGGCGAGAGGTATGAGACATGTCAAGAGTCCCACTAATAGAACAGCGCGGCGATGTTCCAGAAGAGGCGGCCCACCATTTCGACTCGATAGCTAGCAGCCGGGGCCGGATCAGCGGCCCGTTTGCCGTGCTGCTCAACAGCCCCGAGGTAGCTGGACGGGCTGCGCATCTAGGTGCGTATATCAGGTTCGAGTCCACACTGGACCCGGACATAAAAGAACTGGCAATCATAACCGCTGCCAGGGAGTTCGACTGCGACTATGAGTGGTCTGCCCATGTCGTGCTGGCGCGCGATGCAGGAGTAAGAGCAGAAGCGATAGATGCGGTCGCCAACCGGGGAGCATTGGACGGCCTGACTGCAGACGAGTCGCTGGTGGTCGGGTATGGTCGCGAAATGTTCGGAAACAAGCGAGTGTCAGATGCAACGTTCGACGCTGCAAAGGAAAGATTCGGCGTGCAGGGCGTAACCGAACTGACGGCGACCATGGGCTACTACGGGATGCTGGCGTGCGCTCTGAATACGTTCGAGGTGCAGCCCGCGCCTGATGCGGAGCGGCTGCCGTAGAACCGCAGGATGGTTCACATCATGAATGAAGGCGGAGTTTTCGCCCTCACCCCAACCCTCTCCCCCAGGGAGAGGGGGAAGTTGGTAAACATTCGAAATTGACTGCGGGTTGCTGTGACCTTGTCAGCCGATTCTCGACAACACACGTTCGGCGAAGGCTTCCTGGGTCCGACGGATGCGGTCAACGTCGTCTGTGCCGACCTGTAACACGATCTCCGATACTCCGATCGACTCGTACCCTTCGATGGTCCGCAACAGCTGGTCGGGGGTGCCTATCATCGGGGTCGATGGGTTGTCGGACGGGGTGTCCAGGATGTCGAGTTCGCCGCGCACGACGAGGGTGACCTCGTCAGGGTCCCTGTCGAATTCGGCGCACATCGTCCTGACGGTTTCGAATCGTTCTCGCATATCCGTCACTGAGCCGCCGTTGGGGTGCCATGCGTCGCCCAGCCTCGCGGCTCGCCGCATGGCAGCGCGGCTCATGCCGCCGATGAGAATGGGAACTCCTGGTGTCTGCACCGGCTTCGGTGAGAACTTGAAGCCACTATAGTCGAAGAAGCGACCGTTGTAGCTCGGGTCTTCTGACGTCCACAGGTCGCGCATGACCTCAATCGACTCGTCAGCGTATGCGCCACGAGTGGTGAAGTCGCTGCCGAGGGCATCGTTCTCCTCGCGAAGCATTCCCACTCCTACGCCAAGTGAGACCCTACCGCCAGACATAACGTCGAGCGTGGCTATCGTCTTGGCGAGGACCAGTGGATTGAGATACGGAAGTACAAGCACGGTCGTGCCCAGTCTTACTCTCTCTGTCATCGCAGCCACCCAGGTAAGCACCGTCAGGGCATCGTAGTATGGCCGGTCCTCCAGGCGGTCGTAGATATAGCCGACATTGAGGATGTGATGGTTGACCCACACTGAGTCATAACCAAGCTCTTCGGCGCGGACGCCAAATTGGACGACCTCCTGTGGGTCCGAGAGCCCCCAGTTCTGCGGAATTACAAATCCGAATTTCATGGCGTATCCAGTATCGAATTCACTGTGGCAAGGTCTTCAGCGGACAAGTCCCAAGAGGCAGAGGCGGCGTTGGCCTCGATCTGCTCGGGACGGGTCGCACCGGCAATTACGGAGCTCACCGAGGGGCTGGCGAGGAGCCACGCGAACGCGAGCTCGAGGATCGTGTGTCCCCGCTCCGAGCAGAAGTCCTCAAGCTTTTCGAGAATATCGAAGTTGTGGTCAGTGAAGACTCCTCTGTCGTTAGCGGCCAGTCTCGTGCCCTCTGGAGCAGGGGCGTCTCTGCGGTACTTGCCGGTAAGGAAGCCGTTTTCGAGGGGGTAGTAAGGCAAAACCCCAATGCCGTAGCGTTCGCACATCGGGAGCAACTCAGCCTCGGGCTGGCGGTAGAGCATCGAATACCTGGGCTGCACGCTAACGAATGAGTTGATGCCAAGCGTCTTTGAGGTCCAGTCGGACTCACACACCTGCCAGGCAGTGAAGTTGGAACATCCTGCGTACCTGATTTTGCCCATGTGGACGAGATCGTCCAGTGCCCTCAGGGTTTCATCCAAGGGGGTATCAGGGTCCCACCAGTGGATCTGATAGAGATCCAGGTAGTCAGTCTGGAGTTTCCTGAGGCTTACATCGACCTGGTCGAAGATGTGCTTTCGAGAGTTGCCGGCATTGTTAGGGCCTTCGGCGACCCGGCTGGATACCTTGGTCGCGATTACAGCCTCCGCACGTCGCCCCTTGAGAGCGTCGCCGATGTACTTCTCTGAATGTCCGCCTCCGTAGCTGTTCGAGGTGTCGATAAAGTTGACGCCGGAATCGAGCGCGGCATGGATAACCGACGTCGAGCGCTTCGCATCGACGCGGCCACCGAAGTTATTGGCCCCAAGTCCCACGGCCGACACCTGGAGGCCGGACTTGCCGAGTTGTCTGTACTTCAATGCTGATTCTCCTGCTTGATGTGGATTCAGACGGTTTGCTTGCGCGCTACCAGCAGGCCATTTTCTCGGGTCACCCTGATAGCGAAGTCATGGGAGTCGATAGTGACCGCCATGTCCCTGTCTTCGGTCGGGAAGTGAGGTGTGGCCGGGTTGCCGTACTTTCGAGCCTCACTGCCAGCGAGAACCAACGAGCGAACGCTCTGGTGGTCTGGTGTGACTCCCTGGAGCAGGTTGCGCATGAACAGGGCGCACTGCTCATCCTCGTCGGTGCGAATGCGGCCCTCTGACCCCATGGCAACGATAGTAACCAGTGGCGGGTCGAGGCGGCGAATTGCCTCGATAGTCGCGGAAGCAACTGCAAGCGATCCACCGTAGAGCTGGACTGCTTCCAGAGCGGCGGTCATGCCCACTGTTCCGGCACGGGTTGACTGAATGATCGTCTTCCCATGAAGATCTGCGGCACTGATCTGGGAAGGAGAGTTGTTGAAGTCGAAGCCCTCCGGCCTCATGCCGCCGACCTCGCCGACGCACATGTCCCCTACACCGTCGCCTCTTAGCGCCAGGGCCTCTTCGACTTCGGCAACGAGGATGATCTTTTCCGCGCCCTTTGAAAGTGCGACAGCGGCTGTGGTGTATGCCCGGAAGACATCGATGATGACGACTACGCCCCTGGCGCGACGCGCACCTTCCAGCAGGCTGTCTACGACTATCTCCACGGACGCTGCCCCTGGTGCACCCTACTGGCGTGCATTGATGGTCAGGACCTGAACTCGTGTGGAAGGACGAAGTTAATGTCTTCATCCACACCTTCGATAGTGGTGACCTCGTCTGGTGCAAGAGCGTCGACTACCGACAGCACCAGTTCCTCCGGGGTCGATGCTCCCGACGTAATACCGACGTTTTCCACCCCATCTATCCAGGCTTGATCGAGTTCGTCAGGACCGTTGATCAGGTACGAAGGGACTCCATTCGCTTCTGCCACCTCCCGCAGGCGGTTGCAGTTAGAGCTGTTCTCCGCGCCGATAACCAGAACGAGATCGACCAGAGTGGAAATCTCCTTAACCGCTTCCTGGCGGTTTGTGGTCGCGTAGCAGAGATCGTTCCTGACCACCACATTGGAGAATCGGTCTTCGATGTGAGCAATGGACCTGCTGGTATCGTCCACGGAAAGCGTAGTCTGAGTAAGGACCGTAACCGGTGTGTCGTCTTCCCAGCCCGGGAGGTCTAGCGGCTCCCTGTCGTCGACGAGGTGCATATCGGTCTGACCCATGGTGCCTTTGACCTCCTGGTGACCACGGTGTCCTACGAGGATCAATCTGCGGCCATCGGAAGAGTAGCGCAGGGCCTCGTTGTGGACCTTGGTCACGAGGGGGCACGTAGCGTCTATTACGTTCAGGCCACGAGCTTCGGCCTTTTGGAAGTCCTCGGGAGGCGAGCCATGAGCGGAGAAGACGACTGTCGCCCCCTCCGGGATCTCCTCCACGTCCTCGACAGTCCGAGCGCCCTTGTCCTCAAGCGACTTGACCACGTATGGGTTGTGGACAATCTGGTGCTTTACGTACACGGGGTGAGGGTACTTCTGCAGGGCCAACTCGACAATGTCGATTGCGCGCACTACACCGGCACAAAATCCTCTCGGAATTCCCAGAATCACCTTCAATAGAAAGACCTCCGTATTTGTCGCTGGCGCAGGCGAATTGTATCATAGGGCAAATGCATAGGTTTATACTGTTGACGAAGCTAGGACTTGCCCGTGAGTGCGCTTACTCCGCGTTCAGGCATTGGGCAACCTCGTAGCGATCGACACGACAATCGAGAGGGAAGCCGCATGAAACTCGCCCACAGGATGGCGCGTCTGGGCACAGAGACCGCATTCGAGGTACTCGCAAAGGCGCGCCTTCTAGAAGCCGAAGGCATGGATGTAATACACCTCGAGATCGGAGAGCCGGACTTTGGCTCTCCGTCTCATGTTGTGGAGGCTGGCCGGCAGGCGCTGGTCGACGGCTACACTGGTTATGGGCCTTCGCCCGGCTTCCCCGAGCTCCGAGAACGGATCGCTGCGGAGATCAGCAGCACGAGGGGCATCTCAGTGACGGGTGACCAAGTTGTGGTTACGCCGGGCGGCAAGCCAATCATGTTCTTCCTGATAATGGCGATGGTCGATCCGGGCGATGAGGTTATGTACCCGAACCCGGGGTTCCCGATCTACGAATCGATGATCGAGTTCATGGGGGGAGTCCCGGTACCCATGCAGCTCCACGAGGAGACGGGTTTCAACATCGACGTAGATGCAGTCGCCGGCAGCGTCACCGATCGAACGAAGCTGATGATCGTCAACTCACCGAACAACCCTTGCGGGTCGATAATCCCGAAGGAAGACCTGGAGAAGCTCGCCGATATCGCCAAGGAGCACGACATACTGGTGCTCTCCGATGAGATCTACAGCCGCTTTCTCTACGGAGGCGAACATCACTCGATATCCGGCTTCCCCATGATGAGAGAGCAGACTGTGATCCTGGACGGCTTCTCCAAGACATATGCCATGACCGGATGGAGAATCGGCTACGGCGTGATGCCTATGGAGCTGGTGGAACCGATCTCACGATTGGTGACTAACAGTGTTTCCTGCACCGCAAGCTTTACACAGATTGCCGCCCTGGAGGCGCTGAATGGCCCTCAGGACGACTCTTATGAGATGGTAGCTGAGTTCCAGAAGCGGCGTGACATCGTCGTGGACGGGCTGAACGCGATAGACGGTATCCGGTGTGCGGTGCCGCAGGGCGCTTTCTACGCGTTCCCAAATGTGGCAGACGTAGGCCTTTCCAGTCAGGAGTTTGGCGATCGTCTATTGAGAGAGGGCGGAGTCGCCTGCCTACCTGGTGAGTCATTTGGAGAGTTCGGGAAGGGGTTCGTGCGCTTCTCATTCGCCAATTCGACCGAGAACATCGAGAAGGCACTTGCCAGGATAGAAGATTTCGTCAAGAGTGTGCGTCAGTAGTTCAGACGCCGGCACTGTTGATCCGCTCAACTTTCCAGACTAGAGAATTCTTCCAGGCGACGACGATGCCACAGACCTGCGAATCCCGGTAGCGAAGGCCAACATATGCCCATGCGAAAGTTCAGAGTCGCGCTGGCGCAGATTAATGTAACGGTTGGCGACTTGCCGGGGAACACCGCGAAGATCCTCGATGTCATTAGCGATGCCAGAGACGTAGGCGCGAGTCTCGTAGCTTTCCCGGAACTCACTGTTCCCGGGTACCCTCCTGAAGACCTGCTCCTGAAACCGCAGTTTCTTACCGAGAACCGGCGTTGTATGGAGCGGATTGCAGAGGCCTCTCACGACATTTGCGTCGTGGTTGGATTCGCCGACTTCGTTGGTGGAGAGGTGTACAACGCCGCCGCCGTTGCCTACGACGGCAAGCATGTTGGCACATACCACAAGCAGTTCCTTCCCAACTACGGGGTGTTCGACGAGGACCGCTACTTTCGTTCAGGTGACACCTGCCCGGTGTACGTGATTGACGGCACTCCTGTGGGCGTCAACATCTGCGAAGACATCTGGTACGCGGTCGGCCCGTCGGTCGTACAGCGCTCAGTTGGGGCGGAGGTGATCGTCAACATAAATGGGTCACCGTTCCACGCGGGCAAGTGGCGCTTGAGAGAGAAGATGCTGGCCACTCGCGCGGCGGACAACGAGGTGTTCCTGGCCTACGTCAACATGGTGGGCGGGCAAGATGAGCTCGTTTTCGACGGCGGAAGTATGATTTTCGACCCTACCGGGGAGATGATCGCTTCTTCGAGCCAGTTCGAGGAAGACCTGTTGATGGTCGACCTGGACGTCGAGGCTGTATTCAGGTCGCGTCTGAGGGACCCGCGTCCTCGCAAGGAGGACCCTGAGTCGATCAGAAGGCTGGGACGGGGTGAACTGGTGCCAGTATCGGAATGGGACGAAGAGAGCCTGGACGGAGCCGCAGCAGAACCTGGTTCAGGCATGTTCCATGACGGACCCGCTGAGGTGTATCAGGCATTGACGCTCGGGACTCGCGACTACGTCTTAAAGTGCGGGTTCGAGAAGGTGCTCGTGGCCCTCTCCGGTGGAATCGACTCAAGCCTGGTCGCAGCGATCGCGGTCGACGCGCTTGGCAGTGATAACGTCGTAGGCGTGTCCATGCCATCGCGGTTCTCTTCCGAGGGAAGCGTCGTCGATGCCAAGCTTCTGGCTGATAACCTGGGAATCGAGCTTTGGACCCTGCCGATCGAGCAGCCCTTCGAGGCGATGCTGGACACGCTGGAGCCTCAGTTCAAGGGAACTGACTGGGGTGTCTCTGAAGAGAACATACAGTCCCGGATCAGGGGCAACCTGATCATGGCGCTATCCAACAAGTTCGGCTGGCTGGTACTTACAACCGGCAACAAGAGCGAGATGGCGACGGGGTACGCAACGATCTACGGCGACATGTCCGGCGGGTTCGCAGTGATCAAGGACGTGCCGAAGGTCATGTGCTACGAGTTGTCAGAGTACCGGAACAGCGAGGCTGACAGGCCGATTATTCCGGTGTCAGTCATAGAGAAACCGCCCAGCGCGGAACTGCGTCCGGACCAGTTTGACGAGGACAGCCTGCCCTCTTACGAACGCCTCGACCCTATCCTCAAGGCCTACGTAGAAGACGACATGAGCTTTGAAGAGATCATTTCGACTGGCGAAGACCCTGAGGTGGTCAAGCATGTGATCGGACTTGTTGACAGGTCCGAGTACAAGCGGCGACAGGCAGCGCCCGGCATCAAGATCACCCCTCGCAACTTCGGGAGGGACCGGCGAATGCCGATCGCCAACAGGTGGAGAGCCTGGCTGTAGTCTGAGCCCGCTACCAGTTGCGGTGGACCAGGATTCGGGAGCGGTCGGCCTCGGTGAGATGCGGCTCTATCTTGGACTCGAACTCGGCGACCGTCTCTTCTACGCTGGATGAGCTTGTATCCAAGGCAATTTTGTGCCTGAGCGTCGACCTTTCGAAAGCGTCGTTGTAGGCGTTGAGAACAGTTTGAATGTCGTCGCTCTTGAGCGGACTGTTGGGATGCGGGTCGGCTTCCATTCGTTGAGCGATTACATCGGCGTCCGCAGTAACTTGGACGAGGACTATGTCAGGGGCGAAGCGGAGAATTGAGCTCTCTACCTGGTGCGACACGACCTTGCGATCGTGGGGCTGTCCATCTCCACCGTAATCGAAGTAGAGAGGGCCATACACTGAATCGTCGATGTGCAGGCCAATGGCCATCCAGTCCGGCCCGTTCCACGAGTTTGCCTGAATGTGATAGTACAGGCTGTGACGCTGGGTCATCTCCTTGAGCTCGGAACTGAGAGCCAATACCTGACGTCGCTCGTCGTCAGTCATGTCTGGCTGTGGATGACCGGAGGTGTCAGGTATCTTCCAGTGATCATGTATCAGCGGGAAGCGTACCCCCATCTTTTCGTGAAGCCAGTCGTCAATGGCGAACGCCAAGGTAGACGTTCCTGAGTACTCGCAGCCTGCAATGACCAGTCTCATGTCTTTTCTCCATTACTCTATAAGTGTGTGTTCAACGAAGTGGCAGCACTCTGCCAAAGATTCCCACGCGTCCTGGTGATTTTCCAACTTGCAGGACTGGGTTGCAAGTGGGCGAATGTTGCCCACTGTGTGGAATCTAGCTACACTGATTCAGAATTTCCGAGGGTGAGTTTAAGTACAAATCAAAGCATGGTTATAAGGCGAAAAGTCGATAGTCGCGCGCAGTTGCGCAGTATGCGCGAGGAGTCGCTCCTTGGCGGAGGCCAGCGGCGTATCGACGCTCAGCATAGCCGAGGGAAGTTGACCGCGAGAGAGCGGGTCGACCTGCTGCTCGATGAAGGGTCTTTCCAGGAACTGGACACGTTCGTCACTCACAGGGCCACCGACTTCGGTCTGGCCGACCAGCACTTCCTGGGAGACGCGGTCGTTACTGGATACGGTAACGTCGACGGGCGGCTCGTGTTCGTATACGCGCAGGACTTCACCGTACTGGGCGGATCGCTATCGGAGGCCGTGGCCCAGAAGATCTGCAAGGTGATGGACCTATCCATGTCGACAGGAGCCCCTGTGGTTGGCCTGATCGACTCCGGCGGCGCGCGTATCCAGGAAGGCGTGGACAGCCTGGGCGGGTACAGTTCGATATTCCACAAGAACGTGCGGGCGTCGGGAGTAGTCCCGCAGATTTCGGTAATCCTCGGTCCGGCTGCCGGTGGCGCTACGTACTCCCCTGCCCTTACCGACTTCATATTCATGGCGTCGGGTATAGGCCAGATGTACATAACCGGGCCAGACGTGATTCGTTCGGTCACCGGAGAAGACGTCAGCCATGAGGACCTTGGGGGTGCGAACGCTCACACCTCTCGAAGCGGCGTGGCGCACTTTGCTATTGAGGGGGAAGAGGCCTGTTTGGCGGAGGTAAGGCGGCTGCTGTCGTTCCTGCCGCTCAACAACATGGAGGACCCGCCGAGGGTCCAAGCGGCAGATGATCCACTCAGGAAGGACGAAGAACTCGCCTACGTCGTCCCCGACAACCCGAACCAGCCATACGACATGCTGGACGTAGTTGGCCATGTTGTCGACAACGGCGACTTCATGCAGGTGCATGAGAACTTCGCCCCGAACGTCATCGTTGGTTTTGCCCGCTTCGATGGGAGAACTGTCGGCATCGTCGGCAACCAGCCTTCACAGCTTGCAGGTGTGCTGGACATAGACGCATCCGTAAAAGCAGCGAGGTTTGTGCGCTTCTGCGACGCCTTCAACATCCCACTTGTAACGTTCATCGACGTGCCGGGATTTATGCCAGGTACCAACCAGGAATACGGCGGCATCATAAGGCATGGCGCGAAGCTGATCTTTGCGTATGCCGAGGCCACCGTGCCGAAGATTAGCGTGCTGACTCGAAAGGCATACGGTGGCGCCTATATCGTCATGAGCAGCAAGAACCTTGAAGGTGACATCAACTACGCCTGGCCGACTGGTGAGGTCGCCGTGATGGGTGCGGGTGGCGCAGTCAACATTATCCATAGGAACGAGATTCGCGCATCCGACGAGCCCGAGGCGACCCGAGCCGAGCTGGTTGCCGACTACGAACAGCGCCTGATGAACCCTTACGCTGCGGCCGCGCGTGGGATGATCGACGACGTGATCGATCCACTGGACACCCGGCCCAAGATCATCGCCTCGCTGGAGATGCTCGAAAACAAGCGCGAGCATCTCCCTCCCAAGAAGCACGGGAGCATTCCACTTTGACATCGGTGACGATAAACGGTTCCTACGGTGTCAACAGCGAAGTGGTCGCGGCAGCAATAGCTGCGGTTCAGGCGTATCTCGAGAGCGAGGCCCAAGCGGCTCCTGATTCGCCACGAAGAGGGATTTCATCGTGGCGAATGGCCCAAGCCGACCGACCAGCGGTGCGCGGATTCGGCGCTAACGTGTCCTGGCGTTGTCGGGACTGATAGACAACTGACGAGAACCAAGGAACAATGAACGGACCTCCCCTCAAACTCAGCGACACCACATTCAGGGACGCACACCAGAGCCTGATGGCGACGCGGCTGAGGACGGAGGACATGGCGCAGCTGGCGGAGGAGATGGACTCCATCGGGTTCTATTCGATGGAGGTCTGGGGTGGCGCGACGTTCGACAGCGCAACGCGGTTTCTCTATGAGGACCCATGGGAGCGGTTGCGGACATTCAAGTCGCTCATCCCGAACACGCAACTGTCCATGCTGCTGAGGGGACAGTCCCTCGTAGGCTACCGCAACTATGCCGATGACGTCGTCGACGCGTTTGTGGAGCGGTCGGCTGAGAACGGAATAGACATATTCAGAGTGTTCGACGCCCTGAACTATGAGCCGAACCTCGAGCGCGCCGCGGCTGCCGTAAAGCGGGCCGGCAAGCATTTACAACTCACCATGTGCTATACGGTGACAGACGAAGGCCGAATGGGCGGGCCGATATATAACCTGGACTACTACCGGGCCAAGGCGCAGAGCCTGAGGGACATGGGCGCCGACAGCATCTGCATCAAGGATATGGGCGGCCTGTTGGCTCCCTACGATGCGTATGAAATAGTCAGTGCGCTCAAGGAAGACAGCGACCTCCCCGTCCAACTTCACTGTCACTACACCAGCGGCATGGCGTCTATGAGTGCGCTGAAGGCAGTCGAGGCCGGACTGGACATCCTGGATGTCTGCCTTGCGCCATTGGCGCTGAGGACATCACAGCCGGCCGTTGAGCCAATCGCTGTGACCCTTGCTGGAACGGAGAGAGATCCGGGTGTCGACGTGGAAGCGCTTCTCGGCATTGGAGACAGACTCGAGGCGGTGCTGCCCAAGTACGCTGAGCACATGCAGCCGACGCGAGCTGCGGTAATAGACCCCAGCGTGCTCAAGCACCAGATTCCTGGCGGTATGGCGTCCAACATGGTATCCCAGCTCAGGGAAGCGGACGCCGTTGACAGGCTGGGTGAGGTACTTGACGAGATCCCACGAACAAGGGCGGACCTCGGCTATCCCCCGCTCGTCACACCAATGAGCCAGATGGTTGGAGCGCAGGCTGTCAGTAACGTCCTCTTTGGGCGATACGTAGCTGTTTCTGAGCCGGTAAAAGAGTACGTCAGCGGCGGTTACGGCAAGCCCGTTTCCGAGTTGAGCGAGGAACTTGTCGAGAAGCTGAAGGGCGAAGGGGTGGAAGTACCAGACGACAGTCCAGAACGCCCCGGTGATGCAATAGAACCGGAGATGGAGTCGGCTAGGCAGGCAGTAGCGGAACTGACTTCGGACATCGACGATGTGTTGATATACGCGCTGTACCCGCAGACAGGGGAACGGTTCCTGCGAATAAAGCACGGCGTCGAGCAGGCACCAGCGGAAGAGCAGACGCCAGCAGCATCTGCTGCTGAGGCCCAGCCTGCGGCCAGTGCGCCACCCCGGAGTTCAAGAGCCAGGCGATTCAACGTGTATGTTGGCGACCAGTTCTTTGAGGTGGATGTGGACCCGATCGGCGCTCAGTTAGGCGCTGCACCGGCAGTTCGAGCAGCCTCCTCAGCACCGTCCGCCCCCATCAGCGCAGCTCCCCAGCAGGATACACAAACTGCTGAAGGAGAAATCCAGGTCACCGCACCGATGCCGGGCATACTCGTTAGCGTCGCGGTGGAAGTGGCGGAGCAGGTAAGCGAGGGCCAGCCTCTACTGATACTTGAGGCGATGAAGATGCAAAACACCATTCCGAGCCCGTCGGACGGCACGGTCTCTTCACTACCAGTAGCGCCTGGTGTGCAGGTCACCAGAAACCAGGTGCTGGCAGTTATTAAACCTTAGGAATCCAAGCCAGGTCGGTCTGACCTGGGAAACATCAGGAAAGGAGCCTATTGTGGCTGACAAGCAGACTATCGAGGCCGCGAAGGAGCACTTTGGCGAGGTTGTGGCGCAGCAGTTGGAGCGAGTAGAGCGCCTCAAGAACGAGCCAGACTGGGTGGACTATTCGGCGGTGTCGCCCATAATCGTGGGAATGCTCGGGGGCGACGGCATCGGACCATCAATCAGCGCAGAGACCCAGACGGTGTTGGAGCACCTTCTCAGGGGCGAAGTGGACTCCGGCAAAGTCGAGTTCAGGGTAATCGACGGCCTGACCATTGAGAACCGCGCAGAAAAGCTGCAGTCTATTCCAGACGATGTGCTGGCAGAGATCAAGAAGTGCCACGTTACGGTGAAGGGCCCGACCCATACCCCGGAGCAAGGTGACGGCTGGCCGAACATTGAGAGCGCCAACGTGTCAATGCGTAAGGAACTCGACCTGTTCGCCAACATCAGGCCCGTCAGAATCCCCTCACAGGGTATCGACTGGACGTTCTTCCGTGAGAACACGGAAGACATGTACGCCGTAGGAAGCCAGGGTATGAACGTCTCCGACGACCTAGCCATGGACTTCAGGGTGATCACCTCACAGGGTTCGAGGCGGATAATCGACGCCGCGTTCGCGCACGCACGCCGAACGGGCAAAGACCGCGTCACAATCGTAACCAAGGCAAATGTAGTTAAGACCACTGACGGAAAGTTCCTGGACATCGCACGCGAAGTCTCGGAGAACTACCCGGGCATCGAGTGGGATGGCTGGTACATAGACATCATGACGGCCGCGCTCATCAATCCGGCCCGTCAGAAGGACTTCCAGGTCCTGGCCCTTCCCAACCTGTACGGCGACATCCTCACTGACGAGGCGGCGCAGATACAGGGCGGTGTCGGGACTGCCGGCAGCGCGAACGTTGGCAAGCAGTACGCAATGTTCGAGGCTATCCACGGCAGCGCGCCCCGAATGGTAAGAACTGGACGGGCGCAATTCGCCGACCCCAGCTCTCTGCTGCGTGCAGGCGCGATGATGCTCGAGCACGTTGGATACTCTGACATCGGCGCCAGGCTGCATAAGGCGATCGACGTTTGCGGTCAGTACGAGCGCAAGATCGTCATGACGGGACGCGACACCGGCGCGACGAGCGCAGAGTTCGGTCAGTACCTTATGGACACTGTCGCCGACCCGACGCTTGACGACCGCTGGCAGGAGTATGTCGAAACAGTCGGCTAGACACGGACTGCGAGACCGATAGAAGAGTGTAAACAGAGGGGCGGGTACATACTGACCCGCCCCTTCTAACGTCAGAAAGGCGCGAACGCGCCGGAGGTTTGAATCGATGGCAAGGAACAAGGTGACAGTAGTTGGCGCGGGCAACGTCGGCGCGACGGCCGCCCAGAGAATCTACGACAGGGGCTATGCCGACGTGGCGCTAGTCGACATTGTCGAGGGACTGCCACAGGGGAAAGCGCTCGATATGCTGGAGTCGGGCCCAGTGCTGGGATCGGATGCCAAGGTAATCGGCACGAATGACTACGCGGACACAGCGGGGTCGGACGTAGTCGTCATAACTTCGGGGATTGCGCGACGCCCCGGCATGAGCCGTGACGATTTGCTGCTAACCAACATGAACATCGTGACGTCTGTGACCGAGGCGGTGGTCGCGGCATCTCCTGACTGCATTCTTGTCATTGTTACCAATCCTCTTGACGCAATGGCGCAAAGGGCATTCCAGGTAAGCGGCTTCCCCAAGGAGCGAGTGGTCGGGATGGCCGGCATCCTGGACACAGCGAGGTTCCGGACGTTCCTCGCAGAGGAACTCAACGTATCGGTCAACTCAGTCGAAGCGTACGTACTTGGTGGACACGGAGACACGATGGTGCCGGTGACGGCGAGCACGACTGTCGGCGGAAGGCCTATTGCCCAGGTGCTGTCGGCTGAACGCATCGACGAGATCGTCAAGCGCACACAGGACGGTGGAGCCGAGATCGTCAACCTTCTGAAGACGGGCAGCGCGTACTACGCTCCGTCGGCAGCGATCATGCAGATGGTCGAGGCGATCCTGTTCGACAAGCAGGAGATACTTCCCTGCACCGCCTTGCTGCAGGGCGAATACGGTATCGACGGCCTCTTCGTTGGAGTGCCACTGAAGCTTGGCGCCAACGGAGTCGAGGAGATCATCGAATTCGACCTCACGCCCGATGAGCAGGCTGCCCTCAAGCACTCCGCGGATGCTGTCCAGGAGCTCGTCGAGGTCATGGCCAACAGCGGATAGTTTCCGCAGCTTACCTGCCTGACTCTCTTACATCCCCGAGGCGACACGCCAGCGTATAATCATCAACAGTTGACTACTGTTGTGATGCTCTATGCGTTTCCCGTGGGCGAACATACTTCTGCTGTTCTTCCTGTTCCTCGAACTGGTCTCGGGGTTCTATGGGCTGACGTCTGGCTCTGAGGAGCGCGCCTTCCACATACAGATACACCGCATAGCGGGGTACGGCATAATCGTGGTGGCAGCCTGGAAGGTGCTGAATGTTCTCAGGTCGCTTAGGTGGCCGCGGGCAGGGTCTGTAAGAGTCGCATCGCTGGCATTGGTAGTTGGGCTCGTAGCGACCATGACTCTCGGCCTCTTCTGGTCAATCGGCGGCTCGTATCGATGGTGGCTGTTCAGCGGAATGAGCTGGCATATCTATGCTGGTGCGGCGATCGTTCCACTGCTGGTGTGGCACTCGTGGTACATGCTGAGCAAGTTTCCTATTGCAGTCTGGGTCGAGCGGCGGCTTGCGATCAGAGCGCTTGGTCTGGCAGTAGCGGGCTTCGTGGGATGGCAGTTGATCGAACGAACGGCCTCCTCCGCACAGCTTCCGGGCAGTGAGAGGCGATTTACAGGGTCGTATGGCCAGGGCGAATTCACTGGTAACGCGTTTCCGCGGGTCTCGTGGCTGAATGACAATCCCTCGCGAATCGACGTAAATGACTGGGAGCTGAGGATCACCGGTGCTGTTGACCAACCGACCGTGCTGAACTACGACGACCTGCAGTCAGATGCGGAGGTGACGGCAACGCTGGACTGCACGGGGGGATGGCACACGACCCAGCTTTGGAGCGGAACAAGGCTCGCGGATCTTCTCGAGCAGGCGGGGCCCTCATCGGAGGCCAGGTCGATCGTTGTACGGTCAGTGACCGGCTACTATAGGCGTTATGCCATGAGAGATGTCGATAGCCTGATACTGGCAACGCACGTCACCGGCGATCAGCTGTCGCACGGGCACGGCTTTCCGGTGCGGCTGGTGGCTCCTGGTCGCAGGGGGTTCGAGTGGGTGAAGTGGGTCACCGAAATCGAGGTCGATGAGACGCCGTCGTGGTGGCAGCCGCCGCTACCGCTGCAGTGACTGTGGCGCGACACTGAGGTCAGGCAGCCATTTCAGGGATTTCGGGAAGTACCAAGCTGCCGAACCGAGTAACTTCAAAGTGGCAGGCAGAAGGACCAGTTGGACTACCACCGCGTTCAGTACCAGGCCGACAGCCATTGCCACTCCAAGCTGATGGAACGGGAACAACCGCCACCCGAATATCTCTAATACGAGGTTCCCGAAGACCGCCGCCATGACCAGCGACATCAGTGTGACAGGCACGACAGTACCACTCATGCCTGCTGCAATTGACTCTGTGTATTCGCCGCTATTGCCAAGGAGCTCCCGGATACGTCCCAGTAGGACGAGTTGAGAAGCCATGAGAAGTCCGAAAAGCAACGGTACGATAAGCATAGGCAACCATGCTTCTGTGACCAGGACTCCGTCGGCCGTTCCGCCACCATTCTGAAACAGGAGCGCCATGACTCCAAGAGCCGCTCCTGCCGAGAACATGTTTAACACAGTAAGCAGAACCGGGACAGCCAGCGAGCGTGTTCCCACAAGAAGAATCAAGAGACTCGACACTATCACCAAAGCCACCACGACGGGAGTGTAGCTCTCCACGAGATGGAGCAGGTCCGCGGCAAAGGCGGACCGTCCGGTCACCACAGCCACGATATCTGTGTCGCCGAACACATCCGGCAAAGGCTCATCCCTGAGGCTGCGCACGGCTCCAATTGCCGACTCACTCTCGGGATGACTTATGGTTGGAGAAGAGATCAGGACGACGTCCCGATCAAGATTGGTCTGAACAAACGTCTGACCCGATAAGTCCGGTGCGAATATTAGCCCAGCCTGAAGATCCGCCACTCGGGCCTCCACATCAGGATCCACAAAAGGGGCGTCGATCACCACCTCTACTGGTGACATGGCCCCAACGGGGAAGTTCTCGGCAAGTCGCGTGAATGCCTCGTAGTGTTGAGGACCGTATGCCGCCCTGTTGTCATGACGGTTGGGTATGGTCTCGGGGCTGTTGAAACCGAGCGTTAGATCGAGGACTGGAAGAGACAGGGCAACCAGGATGGCTATAGCAGCGAGTGAGCTCAGCACTGGCCTGTTCATGGCAACGTCGACTATCCAGTCCAGCATACGAGAGAGCCGGCCCCTCCCATCGTATGAGGCACCAACTACTTCTTCCGCATCATCCTGCTCAGCAGCCCGGGAGTTGGTTACGCGATCGTAGCGGAGGGTCAACAACGCCGGGGTCAGGGTAACGGCCCCAACCAGCGGTACGCAGAGTGCGAGAATCGCTCCGAGTCCCACGCTCACGACTAAGTTGGAAGGGACGATCAACAGTCCCGCAAGTCCGATCACTGCAATCAATACACCGAAGGCAATGGCCATGCCAACGGTGGAACATGTTCGCTCTATCGCGTCCAGGTTATGGAAGCCTCGATGCCTCTCTTCCCGATACCTGAGTGCTATCAGGACCGTGAACACCAGTCCGAGTAGCGCTGCGATCAAGACCAGCAAATTTGCGGCGATGGCATGAACGGGGAACAGCATTCCGATCAAGGCCATAATGGCCGATGGTATAGCGACCATTGGCAAGCTCAGCACAACGGGCAGCCGCATTCCGGCCAGTGCGCCGATGCCGAGTAATCCAATGAATGCAATGTAGTATGCGGCATTGCCGAACCCAATCGTTTGGGAGGCGAGATATAGTCGAGTCGCCGATTCCGCGATTCGCGCGGCAACCGAAGCCTCGCCAACCAGGAGAACCTCGAAGTCATCCTGCCCGTTGTGGCGGCGAACCACGCTCATGAGTTCGGAAATGTTTTCGGCGGCCTCATCGAGTGTCCCTGACATCGTCACAGAGATAATGGTCGAGTGACCGTCGTCCGACACCTGCCAATCTGATCCGGAGTTGTAGTACTGGCTGACACCTGAGACGACACCAGGAGCGAGAGCAGCAAGGCCGAAGAACAGGTTTTGCACCGTGGCCTCAAATTCGGGATCGACGATCGTGTAAGTGTCCGAGTGGACTACCACGACCTCAGTAGCTGGACGAGGGCCCCGGAAACGTTCCTCCAGAATCTCTTCGCCGACGTTATATTCGGACCCGTCGAAAAGGACGCTTTCGCTGGTGAAAGAGCCTTCCCATAGCAGGCCAATCACTCCAAATGCCGCGAGCATGACCACGGCCCAGAGGGCGACAATCACCCAAGGACGACGGGCGGAACATCGAGCAAGTGAGCCAAGGACCACTTCGAGACACGCCCCCTTTCGCGAACGTGAGGAGCCTAGGGCGTCAGGGCGAGTTCTGAGAGCAGGTTCTTGGTGGAGACTATGTGGCGGTTGAGACGCATGGCCTTCGGATCGATGCCGAGGGCCAGCCCGATGAGCTGCGGCAAGTGCAGAATCGGGATGTCGATGGGAGCCATGGGGCTGTTTGCCTTGGCCGCCTGGGGCTGGTAGCCGTCCAGGTTGAGGTGGCACAGCGGGCATGGCGTGACCATAGCGTCGGCGCCGAGACCCTTGGCGTCCATGGTATGAGTGGCGACCATCTTGAGCGAGTTGGTCTCGTTGATCGTAAGGATGGGGAAGCCACAACAAAGGGTCTTCCCCGCAAATTCCACGACCTGGGCGCCCACGGCTTCAATGACACACTCGAGGGCGTCTTCGCGCTCGGGATGTTCGGCGAACTTTAGATCTGAGGACGGCCTGACTATGTAGCAGCCGTAAAAGGGAGCCAACTTCAGGTTGGGCAATCTCTGGACGACCATGGACTCGAGCTTTTCGACACCGATCTCCTCGACCATCACCCAAAGAAGGTGACGTGGATCGGCGGTGCCGCTGTACTGTAGGCCCTCTTCTGCGAGGTCTTCGTTGATGGAGGCCCTGTACTCATCGTCCTGGAGTCGAGCGTTGGCCTGTGACATTACGCCCTGGCATGTGGAGCAGATGGTCATGATCTGCTGACCGGCGCGTTCTGCCATTGCGAACGTACGGGCATTCAGGGTATCGCCGAGTCGCAGGTTCTTCTCCTGCAGGACTCCTGCACCGGTGCAGGAAGCGCCCTGCATCGTTATGAGGTCAAGCTCGATTCCGAGCCTGCGGCATACTTCGAGAGTGGCATCGTATAGTTCTGGGCAGGCGCCGCGTGAAACGCAGCCCGGATATAGGGCGTATCTCATGGTCTGTTTTCTACCTTGTTACTGAATTGCGGGGTGAATCTTACTTTCACCCTCACCCCAGCCCTCTCCCTCAGGGAGAGGGGGCCGTTAGTTGGTATCAATCATCCTGGCGGCTCTCGACTTTTTCGAACACTCGCTGGACGTTTTCGACTCCAGGGATGCTCTTGTGAACGAGAGGCGGCATCTTGCGAGCTTTCATTGCTCTCAGTCCGACAGGCACAAGCTTGAGCATCTCGCGGAAATTGGTCATACCGTGGCTCTTGACCACGAGCTTGGTCTCGTCCAGCCACCCGCTGTGCTCTACTGACTCCGCGAAGGCGTTGGCGTGGCGCGCGCCGGTCGTGTTAACGTACCCAGCCTCCATCGCACGATCCCTGAGAGCCATGATCCTGCCCATCGGGTCGACGCCCTTGGGGCAGACTTCGACGCACTGCATGCAGCGTGTGCAGTCCCACACTCCGCCATACTCGTTGAGCGCACCGAGACGCGCATCGTCTGCATCGTCCCTGGGGTCGCCGACAAACCTGTACGCCTTGGCGAGAGCGGCTGGTCCCAGGAAGTTGTCGTCGACGTTCAAGACCGTGCAGTCAGAGACGCATGCGCCACACATGATGCAGGCTGTCACGCCTGTCAGATGCTGCATGTCTTCCGCAGGCGCCAGATATTCAGTCTCCGGCTCGGGACCCTCGGGTTGCAGCCAGGGCTGGACGTCACGGACCTTGCTCCAGAACGGGGCGAAGTCAACGATGAGGTCCTTCTGGACTTCCAGGTTGCCGGCCGGTTCGACGACGATTGGGCCACCGTCTTTGGGCATGGCGTGGATAAGCAACGTGTTACACGCCAAGCCAGCCTGACCATTGATGCGCATCGCACAAGAGCCACAGATCGCGCTCCGGCATGAGCAGCGCAGAGCGAGGGTGCCGTCCATCTCTTCGCGAATTCGAATCAACCCGTCCAAAACAGTGTTGGACTCGTCCATCTCAAGCTCGAAGTCGTCGTAGTGCACGACCGGACGATCAGCGTCGGGATCGAATCTCTTGACCCTGAACTTAACTTGCATATATGTTCCCTTTATCGCCTGTAGGGTTGAGGTTTATCGAACTAATCACCCCAGCCCTCTCGTTTGGGGAGAGGGGGTAGTCTTTTAGTAACTTCGGACCTGAGGCTCCCACTGCGTTATGACGACGGGCATTTCGGAAAGCGCCGGGCCGTCTTCAGTCTGCTCAACCAGTATGTGTTTGAGCCAGTTTTCATCGTCACGTTCGGGGAAGTCCTCACGAGTGTGAGCGCCACGGCTCTCCTTGCGCTCGATTGCCGCAAGAGTAACCGCTTCCGCGCAGTCAAGCATGAAGCCGAGTTCCAGCGTAAAAACCAGATTGGTGTTCCAGGTCTTGCCCTTGTCGGGTACGTAGACAGACCGGTAGCGCTCTCGGAGCTGCCTGACCGTATCCAGGGCGGTCTCCATACCATCCTGGTTTCTGTAGACGGCCAGGTGTTCGTTCATCGTGCCGCCCATATCCTGCCTGATTTGGCCGAACATGTCGCCGCCGTTCTGTTCGTTGTCGAGAAGTCGCTGAATGTTGGCCTTCTGTCCGTCCGCGGCCGAGTCATCAACGGAGCCGTGGGACTTGGACCTGGCAGCCTCAGCCGCGTGTACGCCTGAGCGTCGCCCGAAGACGAGGGTGTCAAGGAGTGAGTTCGCGCCGAGCCTGTTGCCGCCATGGACGCTTACGCAAGCAACCTCGCCAGCGGCGTAGAGACCGGGGAGCTGGGTCTGCCCGTCTATGTCTGTCTTGATGCCACCCATCTGGTAGTGCATACCGGGACGGATCGGGACAGGCTCTTCCAGAAGATTGACGTTGGCGAAGTCTCGGGCAATGTCTAGGATCTGAGTCAGGCGTTCGCGAATCACGCGCTCGCCGAGGTGTCTCATATCCAGGAAGACACAGCCATCTACACCCCTTCCCTCGTTGATCTCAGTCTGCTCAGCCCTGGAGACCACATCACGGGAAGCCAGTTCCATCATGTTGGGGGCGTAGCGCTTCATGAAGCGTTCGCCCTCGGAATTCAGCAGGTAGGCGCCTTCGCCGCGGGCACCTTCGGTGATCAGCACGCCGCTGCCCTTGAGGGTGGTGGGATGGTACTGGACCATCTCCATGTCCATCAGGGACGCGCCTGCGCGGTATGCGAGGCCCATTCCATCCCCTGTGCAGATTAGAGCGTTGGTTGAAGGCTCGAACACCCTGCCGAGTCCTCCGGCGGCCATGATTACGGCCTTGGACCTGATAGTGTGGATTTCGCCGGAGCGGATCTCCATGACTACAGCGCCGGCGCACTGACCGTCCTCGATTATCAGGTCGAGAACGAACCACTCTTCGTACACGCGGACTCCAGCCCTCATGATCTGTTCGTAGAGAACGTGCAGCAGGGCCTGGCCGGTGAAGTCTGCAACGAAGAATGTGCGGGCCTTACCCTGACCTCCGAAAGCGCGGGTGCCAAGCCTGCCCTCTTCGTCGCGGCTGAAGGTGACACCGTAGTGTTCCATCTGGATAACTTCGGAACCAGCCTCACGGCACATGATCTCGATGGCGTCCTGGTCTCCGAGATAGTCGGATCCCTTGACAGTGTCGTATGCGTGGTCGTGCCAGTCGTCTCCGGCGTGTTCAAGCGCGGCGTTGATGCCGCCCTGAGCCGCGTTGGAGTGGCTCCGAACAGGATGGACCTTGGAGATGACCGCTACGTCGGCCCCGTTCTCGGCCGCGGACAGCGCCGCTCTCATGCCGGCCAGTCCAGCGCCTATGATCAGGACATCGTGGGAGTACATTCAGGGCCACCTCTGAGGTCGCAAATTCCGCAAATGAACATAGCACACCGCACCTATGGCGTCCACATTGACTGCCAACATCTTAGTGGTTTGAAAGGCAAACATTACACCCTCACCCTAACCCTCTCCCTGAGGGAGAGGGGAATTGGAATGGGATCTTGATTACGATGCAGTGCGGTCGCGTCTGAAGATGTGGCTGCGTGCGGCTCTTGCCTCAGCAGCCTCCTTTAAAGTGACGAAGTGCTTGCGTATGACGCTGTGGTACATGGGTCGAGTGTAGATGACTCCGCCGAACCATCCGAAGAAGGGGAAGCGTTTCCAGATGAAGCTGCCGGAGTGAGTCAGCAGAGTGCCCCCGTCAGAGGTCTCGTCCAAGGTGAACTCCTCTTCCGAGAAGTCGAGAGGGCCTTCTAGGTGCTTGAACTCGATCCTCTCAGGTCTGTGTAGAGTGACTTCTTCGAGCGTCCTGTACGAGAAGGGGCCGGCCCTGGTGACGAATTCGACGGTCTTCACGTTGCCATCTTCTGAGATGAGTCGGGTCGACTCGGAGTTGTCGCCGGCGATTCTGCCACGTCGGAACGAGGACAGGATCTGGAACACAAGCTCGCGGGGAGCGTCGATTTCGACAGACTGGGGCTTTAGCTGAATTGCAGGCACAGGACTAACCTGTTGCACGTACAGCAGCGGCGAATGCCCTGATCTTTTCGGGGTCTTTCACGCCGTCCGTCTCGACACCCGTGGAGACGTCGACAGCCCACGGCCTGACCGTGTCGATGGCATCGGCGACGTTGTCAGGCGTGAGGCCTCCTGCAAGTGTCACGCGGTGGTCTTTCGCAATTTCGCGCGCCAATCCCCAGTCGAACACGATGCCTGTCCCGCCCAGGTGGCCGGACTGATGCTTGTCCAGGAGGACGCGGTGTCCAGCGTCCAGAGCCTCCTCGGCCTGTCGGCAGGCGAGGGCGAGGGACTGATCTCGCGGCAAGTCCTCTCTGACTTTGACCTGGCGAATCACGGGGGCGTCGAGCAGGTCCCACATCTCAGGCGGTTCGTCGCCGCACAACTGGAGATGGTCGAGGCCGCAGAGTTCGATTACCTCGTTAATGTAACGCGGAGCCTGGTTTGCGAAGAGTCCAACTATTCCAGGAGGTGCTCCAGGTACACCATCACGAAGGGCGGCGATGATTTCTGCGGCCGCTTCGGGGTGCAACTGGCGTCGGACGCCTTCGACGAATACAAACCCCACAAGGTCGGCCCCGGCCTCGGCCGCAATCAGGGCATGGGACGGGTCGCGAAGTCCGCAGATCTTGAACCTGGTCACGCCAGTTCCCGAAGCTTCTCACCGGGGTCGGGCGCCGTTACGAGCGCGTCGCCGATCAGAACGGCGGACGCTCCGGCATCACGCACACGCCCGATGTCCTCCGGGGTACGCAATCCGCTCTCGCTAACCAGGATGCATTCGGACGGGACCATCTCCGCCAACTCGAAGGTAGTATCGAGCGTGGTGTGGAACGTACGAAGGTCGCGGTTGTTGATGCCGATGATCTTCGCCTCGGCTTCAATGGCGACCGCGATCTCGTCTTCGTCATGGACCTCGACCAGGCACTGCATTCCAAGTTCTTCAGCCTGAGACTTCAGGCGCATGAGCTGATCCGGTCTGAGCATACTCGCAATCAGGAGTATCGCGTCAGCACCATGCGCGCGCGCCTCGATAACCTGGTATGGATCGTAGACGAACTCCTTACGGAGCACCGGTACGTCGTTACGGTGCGCGATCGTACCGGCCGCCTGCATATCGTCGAGGCTGCCGTGGAAGTGGTCTGTGTTGGTGAGAACTGAAATGGCCGCGGCGCCGTTTTCGACGTACAGGTTGGCCAACCACTCAACGTCAAGATTCTCACGCAGGACGCCACGAGATGGGGACGCCTTCTTGATCTCGGCGATGATCTTCACACGAGTACCCGAGAGGGCATCAGCGAAGTCCAGCGGCTCCGACTGGCCCTGAAGCCGTGCTTCGAGGTCAGCGACTGGCACTTCGTCCTTTAGACGGTCGACCTCACGGCTCTTGACCTCGACTATCTTCTTGAGTATGTCGGGGGAGTCGGTTCTGACAGTCATGATCGGAGCTAGCCTTTCATTAGCGGACCGGCTGGCAGTTTTTCCATTCTAGCAGAATCGGGGCTAATCTCGAACGAGGTCAGCTACGCTCTCAAGCAGGGCCAGCCTGGGATACGCGTCAAATGTCTCAAGAGGAGTGGCACCTGTTCGTACTGGCACGAACGGAATTCCCGCCGATTTGGCGGCACTCGCATCAACTTCATTGTCCCCCAAATAGACGCAACGCTCGATGGGCAACCCAAGTCGGTCGGTCGCCTTGAGCAGACTCTCGGGATGTGGCTTGTGGTGCGTCACGTCCTCACCACCGATGATTACCTCGACAGTGTCAAGTACACCGTCGCGTTCGAGTGTGGTCTCTATGCGGAAGCGGAATTTGGTCGACACGATCCCCAGTCGGTAACCTAGTCCATGAAGGGTCTTCAGCACATCAATTGCCCCTGGCAGGAAGTAAGTGCCTTCGACCATAACCTCGTCAGCCTTGTGGGTGAAGAGCTTCATGAATTCCTGACCCATTGGCCGGTGCTGCTCGCCCCTGAGTACCACAAGGGCCTCAGGGATATACAGCCCTATTGTGTTTATTATGTCTTCAGTGGACGACTCACCAAGTCCCATCTCGGTGAGGGCGTAGTTCATGCAGGTTATGATTCCAGCCGACGAGTCGGCCAGCGTAAAGTCGAAGTCGAATAGGACCGCGTCGGCATCGACGACGGCGGGGTGAATTCCACTTCTACTGGCGCTTGGATCGTGGGTCATTCGAGTGACTGGCTCAGTTCGACCAGCTCGTCGAGTTTGGCGATAGCCCTGCCATGATCGATAGATCGGGCGGCTAGCTCGACTCCTTCGACCAGATCCGCGGCCACGTCAGCGGCAACAAGCGCGGCGGATGCGTTCATCAACACCACGTCGCGTGCGGGACCGTACTCGCCGGTCAGAACACCACGAGCCATGGCTGCACTCGACTCGGGACTGTCGATCTGGATCGATTCTAACGCAGCGCGTTGGAGTCCCAACTCGGGAGGAGTAACTTCCGTCTCGGTAACCATACCGTTCTCAAGGTTCCAGACCGATGTTGACGCCGAGATTGAGAGTTCGTCTATTCCGTCGATGCCGTGCACGATTAGCGCCTTCTGGCTGCCCAGTCTACCAAGAGCCTCAGCCATTCGACGCGCGAGGCTTGGGTCGGCTACCCCGATGACCTGCCGGTCAGCTCCTGCCGGGTTGGTCAAGGGGCCGAGAATGTTGAACACGGTGCGGATGCCTATTTCACGACGAGGGCCGGCTGCGAAGCGCATCGACGGATGGAATCCCTGGGCGAACATGAATCCGAAACCGATCTCGTCGATGCACCTGGCGACTGCTTCGGGCGACAGTGCGATGTTGACTCCGAGAGCCTCAAGCACGTCGGCAGAACCAGTGGAACCAGACATAGCTCGATTGCCGTGCTTGGCTACCTTCGCCCCTGCACCAGCGGCGACGAGAGCGGCTGTGGTCGATATATTGAAACTGGATGAGCTATCGCCCCCTGTCCCAGCGGTATCGACGACGGTGCCTTCGACCTCGACGTGCAAGGATTTCTCTCGCATCACTCGGGCCATGCCGACGATCTCATCGACGGTCTCGCCCTTCATTCTGAGCGCGGTTACGAGAGCGCCAAACTGGGCTGGCGTCGCCTCGCCAGTCATGATCTGTTCCATGGCGTCAGACGCCTGGTCAGTTGAAAGATTGCGTCTGGAGACGACAATCTCAATTGCGTCCTGGATCATGGTCCTTCTCCTCGTTAATCGGCAGTTTCGGCAGGTGCCGGAGTGTCCAGAAAATTCTGCAGCAGGTCCTTGCCGACCTTGGTCATGATCGACTCGGGGTGGAACTGTATACCTTCAACGGGATAGTCGCGATGGCGGATCCCCATTACGAGGCCGTTATCGGTCCAGGCGGTTACTGAGAGGTCTTCGGGCAGGTCGTCCTGGTATACGGCGAGCGAGTGGTAACGTATTGCTTCAAAAGGATTGGGCAGTCCTTTGAACACCCCCTCACCGTCGTGGTGAATGAGCGACATCTTGCCGTGCATAATCTCACCCGCTCCTCCGACGGTGCCACCGAAGGAGTAGCCAACACACTGGTGTCCCAGGCACACGCCGAGCGTGGGCAGGCTTGTGCCAAAGTGCCGGATGACATCGTTCGATATGCCTGCCTCGGCGGGAGTACACGGACCGGGAGAGATGACGATCTTTTCCGGCGACATGTCAGCGATCTCTTCGAGCGAGATCTGGTCGTTCCGGGCGACGTGGACGTCGGCTCCCAATTCACAGAGGTACTGGTAGAGGTTGTATGTGAAGCTGTCGTAGTTGTCTATCAGAAGTATCATCGTTGAGGTCTCCTTCATCCTTCGACAGGCTCAGGACGAACGATGTGGATCAAATGTCGATCTCCCGCTCGGCCTGGTCTATGGCGGTCAGGATGGCCGATGCCTTGTGCAGGGTCTCCATGTATTCGAACTCGGGAGTCGAGTCGTACACAATTCCCCCGCCCGCCTGGACATGCGCAACGCCGTCCTTGACGACCGTGGTACGGATAGCGATTGCGGTGTCCATGTTGCCTGAGAAGTCGAAGTAGCCAACAGCTCCAGCGTATACGCCGCGACGGTCGGGCTCCAGCTCAGCGATTATCTCCATGGCGCGTATCTTGGGGGCTCCTGAGACCGTCCCTGCCGGGAAGCAGGCACGGAGGGCGTCGTAGCTGGTGTAGCCGTCCTGAAGCTCTCCAGTTACATGCGACACGAGGTGTATGACGTGCGAGTATCGCTCGATGTCGAGAATCTGCGTTACGTCAACTGTGCCGGGTTTGGAGACGCGGCCAACGTCGTTGCGGCCGAGGTCGAGCAGCATGATGTGTTCTGCTCGCTCCTTCTCGTCGTTGCGCAGCTCGTCTTCAAGGGCCAGGTCCTCGGCCTCGGTCCTTCCCCGCCTGCGAGTTCCTGCGATGGGATGAACGGCGACCTGCCCGTCCACGACCTGTACCAGCAACTCCGGAGAGGCTCCAACGATCTGGAAGCCGTCGAGGTCGAGATAGTACATGTACGGTGAGGGATTAATGGCCCTGAGCGCGCGATAGATCTGGAAAGGGTGGGCCGAGGTCTTCCTCGACATTCGCTGGGCGACGACCGTCTGGATAACATCGCCGGCGATAATGTACTCGCGGGTCTTCTCGACCATCTCCTCGTAGGACTCGCGGGTCATGTTGAACTCGAGATCGGCGTCAGTCTCGCCCTCGAGATTGGGCTCGGGCAGGCGGGGCTGGTCCTTGAGCCTGGTGACAAAGCCGTCAATTCGAGCGCAGGCATCTTCGTAGGCGATTTTGGCGTCTTCCTCGATATGCGCGTGACTAACCACCTTGATCTTGTGGCGAATATGGTCAAACACGAGGTAGCTGGTCGAGAGCATGAAAATCGATTGAGGCAGTCCCAGCGGGTCCTCGTCTGGGGAAGGCAGACGCTCGAAGTGTTGAACGGCATCGTAGGCTATGTAACCGACCGCGCCGCCATTGAACTTGTCGAGATAGTCGACGTCGGCCAGCTTGTACTTCGACAGCATATTCTCGACCGGCTTGAGCGGATCGACTTCTCCAAGGAGTTCGTCTGCGCCGGTCTTTACGATCTCCACAGGGTCGGTACCGATGAAGCTGTACCGCGCCAGTCGTTCGCCTCCTTCGACGCTCTCGAGCAGGTATGAATATGGAGGCTTGGCGACCTTCAGGTAGGCCGACACGGGTGTCTCCAGGTCGGCGCTGATCTCTCGGAAAACAGGTATGAGGTTCGCGTCCTTCGCGTACTCCTCAAACTGTTCGAGTGTTGGGTAGTGCATTTTGGTTTTCCTTAGTAGGGCATGAGGGGCAGGCATACGTCCAATTCACCCTCATCCCAACCCTCTCTCCCTGAGGGAGAGGGAGTATTTCTTTTCAGCTTGGCAGGACGAAGCCGACCCGCTCCTTCATCTCTTCGAGCTTGGGGCTTGAGACTTCGCGTGCCTGGTCGGCGCCCACTGCCAGGAGTCTGTCCAACTCGGCGACGTCGTCCATCAGCTCGTAGTAGCGTTCACGGATGGGTCTCAGGCCCTCGATGACTACCTCGGCGACTCGACGCTTGAGATCGCCGTAGCCACGGGCGTCCGCGAAGTCACTTTCTACTTCGGACTCGGACTTGTCTGTCATCACCTTGTAGATCCCGAGGAGGTTATTGACGCCAGCTCGTTCGGGGTCCTCGCTGAAAGTTATGTCGTTTCCAGAGTCGGTGACCGCGCGCATTATGGTGCGCTCGATCTCCTTGGGCTCGTCAAGCATCCTGACAGCGTGTCCCCTGATGTGGGAGTAGCTCTTGGACATCTTGGCGTTTGGGTCGTTTAGCCCCATTACCCGACCGCCGATTTCGGGAATGACGGCCTCCGGTATGACGAAGGTATCACCGTAAATGCGGTTGAAGCGGAGAGCTATGTCACGGGTCAGTTCGACGTGCTGTCGCTGGTCATCCCCAACGGGGACCTCATGAGCGCTGTACAGAAGTATGTCGCCGGCCATCAGCACCGGGTAATCGAGCAGGCCAGTAGATACGCTCTCGAGGCCCGCTGACTTCTCCTTGAACTGTGTCATCCGTTCGAGCCAGCCGATTGGCGTGACGCAGTTGAGTATCCAGCATGCCTCGGCGTGGGCTGTAACGTGGCTCTGGACAAAGAGCGTGCTCTTGGCAGGGTCGATACCGCTGGCAAACAGTACGGCCGCAAGCTCACGGCTCTGGCGACGGAGCTCGTCCGGAGCAATATCGACCGTAATGGAGTGCAGGTCGACTACACAGAAGAAGTTTTCCTTCTCGTCCTGTCCCTCGACCCAGCCCTTGAAGGCTCCGATGTAGTTGCCGAGCTGCGGGTCGCCGCTCGGCTGAACTCCGCTGAAGACTCTACGGCGAGTCGGGGCGTTCGGTCCAGTTTCTGTAGATGGTGTCGTAAGTGTGGTCATGATTGCTCCGTTGAGGCTTCTTCAAGTCTCCCCTAGCGGGAGAAGACTAGGATGAGGGGTAGCTGTTCAGTTCATTCACCCTCACCCCAACCCTCTCCCATCAAGGGAGAGGGAGGCGGATGTGATTCCCACAAGTGTCGGCGGACTGTCCTGTACACGCCTACACCTCCAAGTGCGCTAAATTTCTGCAAACAAAAACCCGTCCCCCATAGGGACGGGTATCGATGATCCGTGGTACCACCCTAATTCACCGTCCGCCATGGCGGACAGCCTCTATTCAGGCACGGAAGACGCATCCTCGATGCCCTGAGCGTTGGTAACGGCGCTCTCTCCGTCCAAGCCTACAATTCGCCGCGGCGAAGTTCGGTTGGCGGCTCCCAGGTCCATTCAGTCCTCTCGTAAGCGCCGGGCTCTCACCTGCCCCGACTCTCTGAGGCTCCGTCTGAAGACTTACTAGTCCTGATCTCAGCCTTTAAATGTGCTGTGTGAGTATAGCCGATGGGCGTCGGCGAGTGTCAAGAATCCCTAGATCGATTCAGCGAGCGGGATGATCTCCTCGGCGAACCGGGACATCCGGTCTTCCGTCTCGACGGGGTCCTGGCTTCGGAAGTCGAATATCAGGTGCGTCACGCCGGTGTCAGAGTAGATGCGGATGTCTTCGAGGACGTCCTCCGGGCTGCCTGAGAATCGTCGGCGGGTCCCTTCGCTGTCCATCGATGCATCATATAGCGGTGCCTTCATCGACAAGTCGATTGAAGCAGGATCACGCCCTGCCTGTTCGGCTACTTGGTGGAGCATAGCAACGTTTTCAGCAAGTTCTTCGGGTTCGAGCGGAGTCGCGGGAATGGCCCCTACGGGATGCCATGCATTCCCCAGCCGGGCAGCGCGCCGGATCGCGGGGCGACTCTGACCGCCAATCCATATGGGCGGATGGGGCTTCTGAACAGGTTTGGGCAGGAATGTAACGTCGGCGAAGCTGGTGTACTTACCTTCGAAGGAGGGGCTGTCCTGGGTCCAGAGCTCAATGAAGGCCTGAAGATACTCGTTGGTCACGGCACCACGCTCTGAGAAGGGCGGAGCGCTCAGCATCTCGAACTCCTCCTCCATCCAGCCAACTCCCGCCCCAACTATCAGCCGTCCCTTAGAGAGCACGTCCAATGTGGCGAGCATCTTGGCAGTCAGCAGAGGGTTGCGGTATGGGACTATCATCACGCTGGTGACGAGGCGTATTCGTTCTGTAACGCCAGCCAGAAAAGCGAGAGTCGTGATCTGCTCTGGCCACTCACCTCCACCCATGTTGCCGCCCGCGAGGATATCACCAGTGAGGCTGTAGGGATAAACGGAGTCGACGTTGTTGGGCTGCAGGATGTGGTCTGGAGCGACCATACAGTAGAAGCCCAACGTGTCGCCGAGGCGGGCGATTGACTCCAGCGCATCTGGCCGCGCGCCCGCACCGTTGCTGGGAAGATAGTAGCCGAAGTTCATGTGAATACCTCAAGCGGACCTTGCGCCCATTCTCTGGACGATGTGAGCAATGTGCCCTCAAGGCACGTGACGACCTCGCAGGGCGAGGCGATACCAGGAAGTCGCGGACCCTACTCGTCCGACGCGAGCGTACCAGCCTGCGCCCAGTTCTCCTTGGGCACGTCTTCGAAGATGACAAACGTGGCTTCGGCAGGGGCCTTGCCGATATTCACAACAGCGTCGGTAATCACCTTCGCGAGTTCCTGCTTCTGCTCATGAGTGCGTCCTGGCCACATTTCTACTCTAACGATTGGCACTGTTTTTCTCCTTTTGCGAAGTCCTGTTGGTAACTAAGTGTTTTGAATGGTCGATCACTTCAAAAAGGGTACAACGCGGTCGAGGATCTCAACCCCTACGTCGTACTTTGACATGAGGGGCAGCCTATCTATTCCGCCCTCGCGGTCGAGGATGATTACACGGTTGTCGTCAACGGCGAATCCAGCGTCCTCAGCCGTGATGTCGTTGGCGACTATCATGTGCAGGTCTTTCGAAATGAGCTTGGACTGGGCATTGGCGATTAGGTCTTCGCTTTCGGCAGCGAACCCGATTTTGACGAGGTTATCGGAGGCGAGGCCTGCGATAAGGTCCGGGTTCTTTACGAGATCGATTGTCCACGTGTCTTCGCCGCCCTTCTTGACCTTCTGATCGGCGACGTCAGCCACCCTCCAGTCAGCCACGGCAGCGGCCATGACGACAGCGTCGGCGCTGGCGCACTCGTCGTAGAGAGCGTCACGCATGGACAGAGCCGATCCTACCCTGACAACGCGTACGCCTGTGGGATCCGGCAAGGCAGTAGGAGATGTAACGAGGACCGCATCGGCGCCTCTGTCCCTGGCAGCCTCAGCGACTGCGTAGCCCATCTTTCCCGAAGAGTGGTTGGTAATGACACGAACAGGGTCTATGGCCTCCTGTGTGCCGCCAGCCGTTACCACGATCTTACGGCCTGCGAGGTCGCCGTCCTGTCCGAGGACGATGCGAATGTGCCCGATCAGTTCGGGCGTCTCTAGGAGTCTTCCCTTGCCAATGAGACCAGATGCAAGTCGGCCCTCGGCGGGCCCAGCAATGTGAACGCCACGGCGATTCAGCAACTCGACGTTTGCCTGTGTCGCAGGGCTGTCGAACATGTTAGCGTCCATAGCTGGGACCACGAGCAGCGGGGCACGAGTGGCCAGGACCGTGGCTGTGATGGCATCGTCGGCTATACCGTGGGCGATCCTTGCCAGGGTGTTTGCTGTAGCAGGTACTACCGCCACCAAGTCGGCGCGTTCGGCGAGGGCAACATGGTTGATGCTGAGCTCGGAATCCGGTTCGAACATGCTGGTGACGACAGGCCGATGCGTGATGGACCTGAACGTCAACGGGGCCACGAACCGCTGTGCGGCCTCTGTCATAATCACGTCGACTTTGGCGCGCAGTTGGGTCAGTTTGCTAGCGAGGTCAACAGCCTTGTAGCAGGCTATGGAACCGCTGACGGCGAGGACTATGTTTACTCCTGCTAGGTCCTGCGGCATGTTTCAGCGACCGTCCCTATTCATGTCGAACACTATCTTGAGGCCAGTCAGAGTGAGGTTGGGGTCGACAGAGTCAAAGACACCGGCCTCGGAGGCTACCACTTCTGCCAATCCTCCGGTTGCGATAACCCTGGAGTGCTGGCCGAGTTCATCCCTGAATCGGCCTACCATGCCTTTGACGAGCTCAGAATAGCCGAGGACCAGGCCCGCCTGGAGAGCGTGGATTGTATTCCGGCCGATGGCGGTAGGCGGCGGAGCCAGCTCGACCCTCCTGAGCATGGCTGTAGAATGAAACAACGAGTCTGCGGCGATGGAGATGCCGGGAGCGATCGCTCCACCGAGGTAGTCTCCCTGGTCGTTGACGGCATCGAACACGGTAGCCGTACCGACGTCCACGACTATCACAGGGCCACCGAACATCTTAAAGGCAGCAGCTGCGTCTACGATGCGATCTGCCCCAACGTCGCGGGGGGCATCATAGCGAACACGGATGCCCGTTCGAGTCCCTGAGCCGACTTCCAAGGGCTCTACGTCGAAGTAAGTCCTGGCAAGATCCACGAAGCTGGGAGTCAGTGGCGGCACCACGCTGCAAAGAGCAACGGCGTCGATATCGCCAAGCACCATTCCCTGCAGGGGAAGCAGCTGGTTGATCGTAACTGCGTACTCGTCAGGCATCTTTCGGGTATCGGTGGCGAACCTGAAGGTCGTCCTCAGATCGTCCCCGTCGAACACACCGATGGTGACGTTCGTATTGCCTATGTCTATGGCTAGCAGCACGATCTATTTCAGCGCTGGCATGACCTCTTCGCAGAACAGTTTCAGAGAGGACTCGATCTTTTCAGGAGGGATCTCTTCGCCGGCGTTGAACTCGGCGACCACGCCAGTCAGGCTCAGTTGGTCGCGCAGCCTGGCGAGCTGTTCGACGACCATGTCAGGAGTCCCGACTGCGACCTTTTCCTTCCTGACCTCAGTCCAGTTAATCTCAGCGAGCTGAGAACTTCGCTCGGCTCGATCCTCCCGTGGATCCGTACCAGCGCGGGAAACAGAGGCCGCTAGCTGTGACCCCAGCCTCTTGAACTGCTTCATGAAGCTGTTCTCCGGGGTGCTCACGCCGTCTTCCTCCGTCTCACTGACGTACACGGGTATGCGGAGCGAGATGTCAGTCGGCCCGGTGTGGCCCGCATCGCTCCATGCCTTCTTATACATTTCGACCTGCTCTGCGACCTGTGACGCTCCCAAACCGCGTACGCCAACGAAAATCGGGTATCCGAGCTCTCCTAGCAGTGGGAAGGTGTCCGTCGTTGTAGCAGCAATTCTGAACGGAGGGTGCGGCTGCTGGAAAGGCTTGGGGGTGAGACAGACCTCGTCGTACTTGTAGAAGTCGCCCTCGTAGCTGAAGTTGTCCGACATCCACGCGCCCCTGATGATCTCAAGGTATTCGTAGAAGCGTGCCCTGCTCTCGCCATAGGCCATACCGTATCCTTCGTATGAGCCCGGGAAACCGCTGCGGCCTACTCCGTACTCGAAGCGTCCCTGGCTGACCTGGTCGAGCGTGGCTGCTTCTTCAGCCATTCTTATGGGGTTACCGAGAGGGATGACGTGTACCGCAGTACCAATCTTTATGGTGTTCGTACGTCCGGCAATGGCGGCGCCAAGCACGAGGGGCGCCGATAGAACGGACCGCTGCGGGTTGAAGTGGGACTCCGCCATCCAGACCCCGTCCAATCCAAGAGACTCAGCAATCTGAATATGGGAAAAGCCTTCGTTAAACGCATCGGACTGCGTGAGGCCAGGCCGAGTGTGAAATTCCATGAATGAGCCGAATTCCATTTGAACCTCCGAACGACTCCAGTGAAAGCCGCTAGTGAGTCCAAGCGTACGCCTTCACCAGATTGGGGTCAAGATTTGGCACTCAGTTCTCTTTCTGCGTACGTGCCGATACCGTCCGGAATTGAACAGAGTTGATCAAATCAGTCACACTTATCTGGTGTCGCACATCCAGAGCATTTGAGGAGAGCCACATTCATGCAGGCGGGAGATCGGGATCCGCTGGTAGTCGCCAGCAGTGTCCACAAGACATATAGCAGCGGCAAGGGTGTGAAAGTGCACGCACTACGTGGAATCGATCTTCGCGTCGATAAGGCAGAGGTCGTGGGAATCATGGGACCGAGCGGATGCGGGAAGACCACGCTCCTGAACTGCCTGTCCGGGATCGACAACATTGACGAGGGCGAGATCACGATTGGCGGCGTGTCTCTGAATGAGATGGACGACGACAGCAGGACCGACTACCGCGCTGAAGAGATGGGGTTCGTGTTCCAGCTCTACAACCTTCTGCCTGTGCTGAGCTCGGTGGAGAACGTAGAGTTGCCGATGTTGGTCAGCGGGTCAAAGCCAGCCGTGGCTAGATCGAGGGCGATGGAGTCGTTAGACCTGGTAGGGCTAACAGACTGGGCCGGTCATCGACCTGCCGAACTCTCAGGGGGTCAGAGACAGCGCGTGACCATTGCCCGAGCCCTGGTCAATGAGCCTGAAATCGTCTGGGCGGATGAACCGACAGGTGACTTGGACTCGGAGACTGCGCAAGAGATTATGGACCTGATTCTCGACCTGAACCGGAAGAACAGCCAGACATTCATCATAGTCACGCACGCACCGGAGATCGGAGAGCAGTGCCACCGGATAGTACGGATGCGAGACGGCCAAGTAGAGAGCGACGGGCTGCAGACTAGATGAATCCCCTGAGCTGAGATACCTCGGCCACCCGGCCCACACCTACCAGGAAGGCCGCGTCCCTGTAGCTGATCCCCTCTGATATAGCGGTCTCACGTACGGTCCTGTATGCCTTTGTGATGATTGCGTCCAGCTCTTCGTTGACCTCGTCTAGCGTCCACTTGTGCTGGTACAGGTTCTGTGTCCACTCGAAGTAGGAGACGATTACGCCGCCGGCGTTGACCAGAATGTCAGGAATCACGATCACTCCGCGATCTTCGAGAATGGCGTCCGCTTCTGGAGTGACAGGATGGTTGGCGGCCTCGACAACCAGATCAGCCCGGATACGCGGAGCATTGTCTTCGTTGACGACGCGACCGACTGCTGCCGGAACCAGCACCTCACAGTCCAACTCAAGAAGTTCAGCGTTGTCGATATAGTCGGCGCCCTTGAATCCGACAACCGTGCCAGCCTCTTCCGAATGGGCGACTAGGGCATCGATGTCGAGTCCGGTGTCGTTGTAAACGCCGCCATAGACGTCCGATATCGCCACTACCTTGCAGCCCAGCTCTCCAGCAATCCGGGCTGTCCATGAACCGACGTTGCCGAATCCCTGGATGACTATACGCGCGCCCTCCGGGTCCATTCCGAGGTCGGCAGCGGCGCCGCGCATCACGAAGACCACTCCCCTGCCTGTCGCCTGTTCACGGCCCACCGAGCCACCCAGCTCGACGGGCTTGCCTGTGACGATCCCCGGAGTGTAGCCATGAATCTGCCCGTAGGCGTCCATCATCCAGGCCATTGTCTGTGCGTTGGTGCCGAGATCAGGGGCAGGTATGTCGCGGTTCACTGCCAGAAAGTGCTCGATGTTAACGGTGTAACGTCGCGTGAGCCGGTTCAGTTCTTCGGTGCTCAGCAAGCGGGGATCACATTGGACTCCCCCCTTGGCGCCACCGAAGGGAATGTCTACAATGGCCGTCTTCCAAGTCATGAGAGATGCGAGAGCGCAGACCTCCTCCTGATCAACCTCAGGGTGGTACCGCACACCTCCCTTGTAAGGTCCTCTGACGCCGTTGTGTTGAATCCGGTAGCCGTTGAAGACCTCGATTGACCCGTCGTCCATTCTCACAGGGACAGACACGCGAAGTTCACGCCAGGGTCGGGCGAGCATATCTCGCACGCCATCAGCAAGACCGAGCCTTTCGGCGGCACGGTCGAGGAAGACATTTACACCACAGAAAGTAGACTGACGTGAGCTATTCTTCATGTTTATGCCTCAGCGATCTCTGGAGACGGCGTTAACGCGAGAATTCAGTACCCAAATTTTAGCACCGATGTCCGCGCGAGGAGTCCCAAATTCGCTGTTTCGAGGTCTGACGTGAAGGTGGAGCTCCACCCAGAGGCAGTGTTGCGTATTACAGCCTCGTTCATACGCTGCCATCGGGACTTGCGCTCGGCAAGAGGCATTCTGAGCGCATTGTAAAGGGACCGTGCCATTCCGTCTATGTCATACGGGTTAACTATCACGGCATCGGTGAGTTCGGCAGCCGCGCCCGTCAGACTCGACAGCATGAGCACGCCAGGGTCGTCAAGCTGCGAGACTACAAACTCCTTGGCAATCAGGTTCATGCCATCCCTGATCGGAGTGACCATGTTGACGTCGGCGTCCCTGTAGAAGGCCGCGAGACTCTCCTGACTGAACTGACGGTACAGATAACGCACCGGAATCCAGGCGCCATCTGAGTAGCGTCCGTTAATCTCGCCGGTAAGTCGCTCAACTGTCTCGCGTTCCCGGATGTACTCAGGCACGCGTGCTCGCGATGGGTTGGATATCTGAACAAAAGTGACTTTGCCTTGAATCTGGCGGTGCTGCTCGAGCATCCTGGAGTACGCTTGGAGTCGGTGGGGAATTCCCTTGGTGTAGTCCAGACGATCTACACCTATGATGACCTGGGTCGATGGGTCCAAGTTCAACATGCGCTTGAGAGACTCACTTGAGCTCCTGGCTGCGTTCTGAAAAGTGGACGGATCGATGCCGATGGGGTAGACGCCCAATCTCGACGACCGTTCCCCGTAGCCGAGGTCTATTCCGTTCCAGTCGCCCCCGAGTTCAGATCCGAAGGCGTCCACAAGGTTAAACAGGTAACGCCTTGTATGAACGCCGATCAAGTCGAACGACAGCATCGACGCCAGGATGTCTCGAGACCAGGGCAGGATGGAGAAGATGTCGGCTGCCGGGAATGGTATGTGAAGGAAGAACCCCAACTTGCCTTTCCATCCCAGGCGCCGGAGCTCCTCTCCCACGAAGAAGAGGTGGTAATCGTGAATCCAGACGAGATCGTCGTCACTCAGCACTGAACCCAATGCTGTTGCATACCTTCGATTTACGCGTCTGTACGCCCGGTAAGTGTCAGGGCGGATCTGAGTACGCTCGATGAAGCTGTGAAGGATTGGCCAGAGGGTACGGTTAGAGAAGCCGTTGTAGAAAAGATTGATTTCGTCGGACGTGAGATCGATGGTGGCCAGATCCACGACGCCGGGGGTTTGAGCAACTTCGCTTCCATTCCTGGATCGTCGGGGAACGGCACGGCCGCTCCAGCCGACCCACATGCCACCGGTCTCGACCAGGGAGGCACGTACGGCGCTAACAAGGCCTCCAACGGCGCCCGCCCCTCTGTTCGACGGATCCAGGTCAGAAGCCGCCGGGACCCGGTTGGAAACCATTACGAGCCGTCCCATGGCCGAATAGTAGTCTGAGCGCAACTCAGCCGTCAACCGTGGAACTACGGGCACAGGAGGCAATTCAGATAGGTAAGGTCAGGCCAACAACCCTTATGGAATTGCGAATTCCACAGAATGGACCGTCAGAAGTTCACCAGCGATCACTCATTTCCTGACAGGGTGGTGATCATGCTCTCTGAGCTACGGCGTCATGGTACCGCCGGATGTCAGTACTTTGACTACCTCTGTTCCTCAGCGTAGATGATCTTCCACTCCCCGTCTGCGTTACGGAAGGCCATGCGAATTCTGCGGGTGCCGAGTGGCTCTTTCAAATCGAGGTACATCTCTCGCTCGTCTTCACTGACTATGTGAGGAGGGGTGATCTCACTCACATCCAGCCTTACGCCGAAGAGTTCGATCAGTTCTATTTCATTGTGAATTTCTTCCTGCCGCTGCAGGCGGTAGCTCTCCTCCATGAATGCCAGGGTCTTTTCGGCATCGTAGGCATTAAAAGCCTCCCAATAGGTGAAGGCGAGTTGCCTGAGGGCATCTGCTTCTTGAGAGTCCGTAACCGTGCCAGAAACCGGGGCGTCAGCCGGCTCGGCGGTCGGTGTGCTCTCAGTAGATCGTCCGCAGGTGACGCCGATCAAGGCGACCACGATAAGCAGCATGAATGCCATCAGCTGTTTGGGCTTCACTTGCATGTGCCTCCAGGTGGTCCACCAGCACGGGCTAATTCACCTGCGTCATAAGCAGGCCATGGTCGGAATAATCCCATTCTTTCAAGCGTGGACTTAGGACACAACGACTCGTCCTCGTTCCACCTCTGGCCAGAATGGCACGAGAGACTCCTCCCACACTTCTGTGACTGCATCGTCCGATTGCCTCAAGTTGATGGTGTACTAGGCCCGTGCTATACTTGCGACAGCTATAGACTGCACATTTTCGAGGAATATAACAGCCTTGTTACGGTACGTTTCAGCTACATGCACTTGTTGCAGCACCCGTCTTTACGCACGGCGTTCAGACAGGGTTGCCGCAGTCCGGTAGCTAGCTGGCGGCCACGGCCATCCCCAGGGTGGCCCAGCTTAGAATCGGCCTCCACGTCAACGCCCTGCGTTCGACACGGGAGGCTTTTATTTTGTATCAAGTCACCGGTACTTAAGGAGCAACCAGCGAGCAATCCAGAATCGGAGGAACGTAATGACAACTACAACGGTCAGGCCCCTGACTCCCTACCAGGTGAGAAGGTACAGCCGCCACATCATCATGCCCCAGGTGGGCAGCGTCGGACAGCGGAAATTGATCGATGCAAAGACGCTGATCGTAGGCGCCGGAGGGCTGGGGTCGCCGATAGCGATATACCTTACACTCGCCGGAGTGGGGACAATAGGACTGGTGGACTTCGATACCGTCGACGTGACCAACCTGCAGCGCCAGGTGCTCCACTACGACGGCGACATCGGCAAGCCGAAGGTACAGTCGGCGGTTGAGACGCTCAACGCTTACAACCCTGAGACCAACGTCATAACTCATGAGGAGCCACTGACGTCCGACAACGCGATGGAGATCATGGCGGACTACGACATCGTGATCAATGGGGCCGACAACTTCCCGGCTCGGTACCTCGTGAACGACGCAGCTTACCTGTCCAACAAGCCACTGGTGGACGGCAGCATCCTGCTGTTCGACGGCATGGCAACCGTATTCCTTCCGGGCCAGGGATGCTATCGCTGCCTGTTCCCGACGCCTCCGCCTCCGGGTGAGGTCCCAAGCTGTGCCGAAGCGGGCGTGCTCGGAATGCTCCCCGGAATGGTGGGTACGATCCAGGCGACCGAGACAGTCAAACACATCCTGGGCATCGGCGAGTCACTATCGGGACGGCTGCTGCTGATCGACGCGCTGGAGATGGACTTCAGGGCCGTCAAGCTGAGGCGCAATCCTGAGTGCCCGCTGTGCGGCGACAACCCGACGGTTACCGAACTGATCGACTACGTACAGTTCTGCGGGGGAGCGCCGCTTACCGGATAGCTCAACAACCGCCCAACCGCACACTATTTTGAAGCGAGTTTCACCGGCAGGAGGAACACCAACAATGGCAGAGCAACCTGCACACCCTGAATCAATCGTTTCGACCCAGTGGGTCGCAGACAATCTTGGAAACTCAGACGTCGTGCTCGTAGAGGTTGACGTCGACACAGCCGCATACGACCAGGGACACGTGCCCGGGGCAGTCGGCTGGAACTGGTCGACACAGCTTAACGACCAGCTCACGCGCGACATCCTGACTCGCGAGCAGATGGAGAGTCTTCTCGGCGGGTCTGGCATCGGCAACGACACTACGGTCGTTCTGTATGGCGACAACAACAACTGGTTCGCCACATATGCGTTCTGGCAGATGCGGATGTACGGACACGACGACCTGAAGATCATGGACGGCGGTCGCCAGAAGTGGATCGACGAGGGGCGGGAGACTTCAATGGATGCACCGTCCGTCGAGGCGACCGCATACACGGCATCCAATCCAGACACGTCGATTCGCGCGACGCGAGACTACGTTCTGGGAGTCGCGACCACCGACAACAGCACCGACCTGGTTGACGTCCGAGCGCCTGAGGAGTTTGATGGCACGCTGCTGGCTCCGGCCCACCTTCCACAGGAGGGTTCCCAGCGCGGTGGACACATCCCTGGGGCGGCGAACGTACCCTGGGCAACAGCCGTCGCCGCGGACGGTACGTTCAAGTCGGTAGAAGAGCTCCGTGAGATCTACGAGGGCAAGGGAATCACCGGCGAGGGTGAGACCATAGCCTATTGCAGGATTGGTGAGCGCAGCTCGCACACCTGGTTCGTTCTGAGCCAGATCCTCGGGCACGGCAAGGTGCGTAACTACGACGGCTCGTGGACTGAGTACGGTTCCATCGTGGGAGCGCCAATCGAAAAGTAGCATTCCCAGACGATAGGATTGTCCAAGTAGTAGGGGCAGCCCTTGCGGCTGCCCCTTGCTGTTCACAGACTCTATCGGGCGACCACAAGGGTCCGCCCCTACCCTCTTTGGACTATCGCCCAGCTAGACTAGACCAGAGCTTGCCTGTCGACTAGATTTCCGGCAAGGTACACGTCGGTCACGTTCCGAAGCGCGTTGATGTCATCGACTGGGTTGCCGTTGACCACCAGCACGTCTCCCTGTTTACCAGTTTCCAGCGTCCCCACAGAGTCATCGATCCAGCATGACTTTGCGGCGTCCCTGGTTGCGGAGACTATCGCCTGCATGTTGGTCATTCCCGCCATGGCGTGGGCTTCGATCTCGGTCTGGAAGTCACCCATCTGGTAGAAACCCCAGGCCGTGTCAGAACCGGCGCTCATGACGACGCCAGCATCCACCATGCGGGCAACGTTTTCCATACGGATTTCGGAAGCCTCTCGCATCGCATCCAACTCTGCCTGCCGGGATGACGTGAGGTCGGCCGTGTTCTCCAGCATTCGGATGCGGGTTACGGCCCCGCCAAGTGTGGGATTGACGTACACGCCCTGTTCAGCGATCTTCTCGGTGATCTCAGGTCGGTACACATCGGAGCCGTCTGCCTCCTTGTGAACACCGTGGATGATCGTATCGATGCCGGCGGCAAGCACGTTCGCCATGCCCTGGGATGAGGCGCAGTGTGCGGCAGCGTGCTTGCCGAATTTGTGGGCCTCCTCGCAGATTGCAGACAGTTCGTCGACATTGAACGACGGTCGCAGCGGGAAGCTGGTGCGTGTGCTGCCTCCTGTGGCGGTGATCTTGATGAAGTCAGCGCCCTCCTTGATAAGCTGTCGCACGGCGGCGCGGCACTCGTGCTCGCCGGTAGCCTGGATACCGAAATAGCTCAGGTGGCCACCGATGATTGCCACGGGCCTGCCTGCGAGGACGAGTCTCGGAGAGGGGACGATGCCCATTTCGACTGCATCTCTAAGCAGGAAGGTCGTGCGATTCTTAGCGCCGCAGTCACGTACGGTGGTGACGCCCGAGTAGAGATGTCGCCTGACGTTCTGGGCCGCCTGTACGGTGAGGACTTCGTCCGGGAGGGTCACCAGCTCGTCGCCGGCACGACCGTCGCCAATGCCAATGAGGTGGACATGGCTGTCCACGAGTCCGGGCAGAATGGTGGCGTCGCCGTAGTCCACCTCTCGAACTGACGCACCCTCGGGGGCCTGCACTGTCTCATGTGTGCCTATCTGGCTGATGGTGTTGCCTTGCAGCATGATTGCTGCCTGCTCGGACACAGGTCCGCCGTTGCCGTCGATGAGTCTCGCAGCTTTTAGGATCGTAAAATCAGGACTATCCGGCATTGCTGTTACTCCCTTTGCTCAGACTGGGTTATAGGCTGGATCACGTGGGTCTACAGAGGGGCAGGTTGCTGGCGGACCGCGGCGAGCGACTCGTCTGAGCCGCGCTCGAGTTTCCGGCCACCGAAGAAGACCTCTCGGACGTTCCAGAGGTCGTTGATGTCTTCGGCAGGATTTCCGTCAACCACCAGCACGTCGGCCAGCTTGCCGGGTTCGAGCGTACCTACCTTGTCATCCATGTCCAGGGCGGCAGCGGCCCAACTGGTGACCGACAGCACACCCTGCATGTGCGTGTACCCGGCATGAACGAGCAACTCGGCTTCGTAGACGGTGTTGCCCAGCTTGTAGTTTCCCCACGAGGAGTCGGAGCCGGTGATGACTTTCAGGCCCATTTCGATCATCCTGCGCGAGTGGTCCAGCTTTACTTCCATGCTTCGGCGGGTCCCATCAAGATCCGCCTCCTCCTGGGGCGTCAGACCAACATCATCTCGCTTATGACCGAGTATCCATGCGCTTGAACGTCCAACATGGAGTGTGGGATTGACGTAAACGCCCTGCTCGCCTATGCGCTCGGCGATGTCCTGGCGGAAATTGTCAGTGCCGTCTCCATCCTTGAAGGCGCAGTGGATGATCATGTCTACATCTGCGTCAAGTGAGTTTGCGATTCCCTGAGAAGACAGGCAGTGGGTTGCGGTGAGTTTGCCGACCTTGCGTGCCTCCTCGGTCACAGCGTTAAGTTCGTCGACAGTGAAGGACGGTCTGAGAGGGAACGAGGTGCGAGTGCTGCCGCCGGTAGCGGTGATCTTGATGTAGTCCGCGCCCTCCTTGATTAGCTGCCTCGCGAGGGCTCGGGTCTGGTCAGGGCCAGTAACCTCGCCTCCGAAGTAGCCCATGTGACCGCCGATGATCGCGACTGGCCGACCGCACAACACCATGCGAGGACCAAGTGTAAGTCCGGCGTTGATAGAGTCCCTCAGCCTGAACATCGTCACGTTCTTGGGGCCGTTTTCGCGGATCGTCGTGACCCCTGAGTAGAGGCTCGCCCGAGCGTTTCGAGCTGCCTGCACGGTCAGGATTTCGTCTGCGAGCAGCGTGAGTTCGTCGCCGAACCTGCCGTCGCCAAAGCCATTGTGGTGCGTATGGCAGTCGACCATTCCAGGCAGGACCGTGCAGCCCGGGTAGTGGTGGGACTCCACGGAAGCTCCCTCGGGAGCCGCAACCTCGGATGCCCGTCCAACAGAGGCGATTTTGCCGTCGTGGACGAGTACCGCACCGTTGTCGATCGGTGGTCCGCCCGTGGAGTCGATTACGCGATCCGCGGTTATCAGTAGGTAGTCGGAGCCCGTGGTCATGTCGCATCCCTCCTGAACAGCACTGACGTTAGCACGGGCACGCTGAAGGCGCAACGATACATGCGCCAGCGTTGTTGGGGATGCTATGATTATTCAGTCGTGCGACGCTTGGGCCAACGTAGCTCAGTGGTAGAGCAGCGGTTTCGTAAACCGCAGGTCGGCGGTTCGAATCCGCCCGTTGGCTCCATTGCTTTTCCAGGGCTCCGTGACTAGTATCCCCGATCCCCCTGCGCGTCCTTCAGGTACTCCCGGATCATAAGGGCGGCGGTAGCTCCCTCTCCCACAGCGGCTGTGAGCTGCTTGGTACTTCCGGACCTGGCATCACCTGCAGCGAAGACGCCTTCAACGCTGGTCTCCATCGAAGCAGCAGTCAGGATAGCGCGTCGCTCGTCGAGATCGACCGATCCTTCAATAAACGAGGTGTTCGGGTCGAGGCCGATGAAGATGAATGCGCCAGAGGCGGGGATCTCGTTAACCTGACCATCATCGTCGACGGTAACGACGGACTCCAGCTTGGGCGTTCCCCTGAATTCCTGAACCTGTGTGCGCAGGCGTACCTCGAGATCGGGATGAGCGTCAGCCTTCTCCCTGAGGATGCGGCTCGCTCGCAACTGGTCTCCACGTTCCAGAAGAGTGACCTTGTCGGCAAAGCGGGTCAGGAATAGGCCCTCCTCCACGCCGCTGTTGCCACCGCCTACCACCACCACCTGCTCACCTTTGTAGAAGGGGCCGTCACAGGTGGCGCAGAAGTGGACACCGGCCCCGATGAGGTCTTCCTCGCCCGGAACGTTCAGTCGACGATAACGGGCCCCAGGAGTGAGAAGAACGGCGGTCGCCGAGTAGTCATCTCCACTCTCGGTGCTTACTACTTTGTACTGTCCCTGCGCACTGACAGAAGTCACGGCCTGAGCCGGTAGCACCTCGACACCAAAGCGCTCCACCTGGGCGCGGATCCTATCGGCGAGGTCGCCACCTCCTATGCCATCTGGAAAGCCGGGGTAGTTGTCGATACGCTCCGTCACGCCTGCCTGGCCTCCGACGCCGCTGCGCTCGATGACGAGAGTGTCAATGCCCTCACGTGCAGCGTACAGGGACGCTGTGAGGCCAGCGGGGCCACCTCCAATGACGATCAGATCGTAGTGTTGCCGCTCTGCCCTTGGGTTAATGCCGAGCTTGGCGGCGAGTTCGGCGTTGGACGGCTCCGCAAGGAACGAGCCATCCTCGAAGACGATCGTAGGGATGATCTGCTTGCCATCGTTGATGCTGCTGACGTATTTGCGGGCACTCTCGTCGAGATCGATGTCTATCCACTCGTATGGGACTCGCTGTTCGCCGAGGAACTGCTTGGATCGACGGCAGTCTGGGCACCAGGGGGCGCCATATACGGTCAATGCTGTGTTGGTCATGGTCCGCTCCTATCGTTCCGCGGCGAGCGACTGCTCGGCCGGCGTGGGGTTTTCAACGGTAGTGGCGACGAACCTCGGATGCATATCTCAGGCCTAGATTAGCTCCGTTCAGGTCCAGCCACTCTGATAGCTTAGTGTCCGCTGGGGGTTCGGCACCTGACCTGGAAACCAAGAGCCCAGCAGACAGGCCCCTTATTTCGTCCATGGTGAGAACTATGTCATCCAGGAAGACACCTAGAAACCGCCCGGCGGCGTAGGTGAGCCACTTGGGTGAAGGCATTACAAGGCACCTGGAGCCGATCTTGTCCCGAACCATCTTCACCATCTCGGCATAGGCGAAGACCTCGGGGCCGACCGCGTCAATCTCGACGTTCTCACGTGAGCAAGACGCCTCGACTGCAAGGTCAGCGAGGTCTTCTACGAAGATCGGCTGTATGCCATAGTTTCCTGTGCCTGGGAGCAGCACAACAGGGAATTTTCGAATCGTCCACGCGATGTTGTTTAGGAGAATGTCCTCAGTGCTAAAGAGGAGGGTCGGGCGGAGAATGGCGTATGAAATACCGAGTCCGCGCAATTCTTCTTCAAGTTGTCCCTTGCCTCTGAAGTAAGGGAGGGGTGAGTCTGGGTCTGGATTCGTAACGCTGACGTGGACGATGCGCCTGACTCCAGCGTCTTTGGCGGCGTTGAACAGGATACGTGTCTCCTCGACGCAACGTTCGTGGGTCCTGTCACCGTAGTTGACACGTATCCAGTAGGTGTTGAAAAGCGTATCGGTGCCTGACAGGGTTTCCCTGAGCAGGTCGGGGCGATCGAAATTGAACGGATGAAGCGCTACCTGGTCTCCAAATGGGTTGTCGCGCTGCGGGTGGCCCGTAATGGACTGGACAGTGTGCCCTTCTTCGAGAAGACGTCGAGCAATGTAGCGTCCGGTGTATCCTGTTGCCCCAGTTACCATATGGGTGAGTGACTCGCTCATTCCGGCCTCAATTCGTCATGCCCCTGAACCCTCCATAGGGAGGAGGTATCTTCACTTAAATGGTAGGTGAGGACAGGGGTGCAAACAACGCTAATGTCTGTGCGTTACCCCATAGAGCGAGTGTTATGAAGAGCGCCTGAGACGAAAGGTTACGGGGAGCACGTGAGGATCAGGTGACTTGGGGAAGGGTAGTCGGCGCTAGGACGGGCCGACGAAGGACTCTACCGCAGGGTCCACTCCGTGCCAGCGGGAGTGTCTTCGAGGGAGACACCGAGGTTTGTAAGCTCGTCGCGGATGCGGTCGGCCTGGTCGAATTGCCGGGCGGCGCGAAGGTCTGACCGGAGGTCCACAAGAAGCTGGATGAACGGACCGGCGGATGTATCAGCGTCATCTTCTGATTCAGTAAGGTCGAGGCCGAGGATGGCGGCAAGGTCGGACAAGGCCTTCTGAGCGTCCGAAACATCGGCATCGTGGTCGCGTCCCCTATTGATCTCTCTTGTGAGATCGAAGAGGACCGCAAGGGCACGCGGTGTATTGAGGTCGTCGTCCATTGCCTCGACGAACCTGGTGCGGAAGTCATCGGAAATCACTGACGGGCCAGAACCAGACTCAACCCGGAGCGCCTGACGCAGCCTTCTGATTGCACGTTCCTGGCTGTGGACGACTTCTTCGCTGTAGAAGAGCGGAGACCTGTAGTGCGAGCTCAGGAAGAAAAGCCGGAGCGCTTGAGGCTCAAACTTGTCCAGCGCTTCTGGCAGGGAGATGATGTTCCCGAGGGACTTGCTCATCTTCTCGACACCCAGCCTCAGCATCCCGTTGTGGAGCCAGAACCTGGCGAATGGTTCCACGTCGGTGAATGATTCGGATTGAGCAATCTCATTCTCATGGTGCGGGAATACGAGGTCTTCGCCGCCGCCGTGAATGTCGATCGATTCGCCAAGGTACTTGATCGACATCGCGGTGCACTCGATGTGCCAGCCGGGTCGACCGGGACCCCAAGGACTGTCCCAAGCGGGTTCATCAGGCTTCTGTGACTTCCACAGGGCAAAATCGAGTACGTCTTCCTTGCGCTCGTCGATTTCGATGCGGGCGCCACTGAGGAGGTCGTCGATGCTTCTATGGCTAAGCTTGCCGTAGTCCTCGTCGCGTCTTACGCGGAAGTAGACGTCACCGTCGACGTCATAGGCGTATCCCTTGTCGATCAGGGACTGGATAATCTCGACGATCTTGTCGATTTCCTGCGTCGCCCGGGGATACTCGTGCGCGGGAGCCACGTTCAGCTCTCCCATCGCATCTATGTACTCCTGGATGTTCGCGTATGCGAGGTCGGAAACCTCGATACCGCGCTCGTTGGCGGCGGCTATCATCTTGTCGTCGATGTCAGTAAAGTTCTGAATGTGCTTGACGTTGAAGCCACGGAACTCCAGATACCGCCTGACGACATCGAACGACACCGCGGACATCGCATGACCGATGTGGGAGGACGAGTACGGGGTGATTCCGCAAACGTACATGCGGACCTGCCCGTTGGGAGAGTCGAAATCGTGTAGCTGACCCGAGAGGGTGTCGTAGAGTCTCATGCTTTCGAGATGGTGACGACTACGATGCAGCAGATCCCTTCTTCCCTGCCGACGAATCCGAGATGATCTGTTGTAGTAGCTTTCAGGCTAATCAACTCGTACTCGATCTGCATGGCCTCGGCTAGCGCGGCGCGCATGTCGCCGATGTAGGGTCTGAGCTTGGGTCGTTCGGCGACAATTGTAGCATCAAGATATTCGAGCCGCCACCTTCCGGCCTGAAGCAACCTCATTGTCTCAGACAACAGAATGGTGCTGCGCACTCCGAGGTATTTTGGGTCGGAAGACGGAAAGTGAGCTCCGATGTCGCCCAGGTTCGTTGCGCCAAGGCAGGCGTCGATTACGGCGTGGACGAGGGCGTCGCCGTCGCTGTGGCCGTCCAGGCCTGTGTCGTGTGGAATGGCCACACCGCCGAGGACAAGCTCCCTGCCCTGCACGAGTGGGTGAACATCTACTCCGATACCAGTCCTGTACATCACCGCGGCGATGTCTCCAATCTGACCCTAGCTATTGCCTCGGCCACCGTAATGTCCTCTGGGGTAGTCACCTTGATATTGTCGTGTGATCCCATGAACAGCTTGACGGTCCTACCGAGAGCCTCAACCATCGCAGCATCGTCGGTCACGTCGTGCTTTATCCGCGAGTGCGCCTCTTTGAGCAGATCAAGACTAAATGACTGTGGAGTCTGCGCTGCCCAAAGGGTGTCCCTGTCCGGGGTCGAAGCGACGGTCATCTCCGGTGTCGCGACCTTGATCGTGTCCTTGACGGGAACGGCGGCAGATGCAGCTCCACAGGAATGAGCCTCATCGACGGCACGCGCTATGATTTCGTCATCCACAAAGGGACGCGCGCCATCATGGACGATAACGATGTCTACTTGCCCAAGGGCGGTTAGGGCATTGGAAACCGAGTCCTGCCGCCTTGCACCGCCGTGAACTACGGCAACCAGCTTGGAGATGCCATGTTCGAGCGCGATTTCCCTGACACGAGTGACGCTCTCGGAAGCTGTCGCAACCGCGATGCTGCCAACGTGGCGCGAGCGCTCGAAGGCTTCCAGGCAGTACAACAGTAGCGGTTTGCCGAGGATGGGAATGAAGAGCTTGTCCCGGCCGTCCATTCGGCGGCTGGACCCTCCGGCAACGACCGCAACTCCGACAGAAGGACGCAGACCGGTCACATTTTCACTGCTGGAGGATGGCAAACGATTCGTGACCTACGATGGGCTGGCGAAGATCATGCAGCCGGCGGCAGTCTGGAGGACTCGCGCTACGGTTACGTCGAGCTCTGAGTCGATGTACCGCACACCGGAGTCAACAACGACCATAGTCCCGTCTTCCAGGAAGCCGACGCCCTGTCCGGGCTCCTTGCCCTCGTGCAGTATCTTTAGCCTGAGACTCTCACCCGGGATCACAACAGGACGCAGGGAACTCGCAAGCTCGTTAACATTGAGGACGGCTATTCCGTCGATCTGGGCGACGCGGTTCAGATTGAAATCGGTAGTCAGGATCGAGGCGCCGATTTCCTTTGCAAGGCCGACGAGCTTAGCATCGACCTCGCGTGCGTCCGGATAGTCGATCTCAAGGATTTCCGTCCGTACCTGGCCCTCCTCCCTTATCTCGCGAAGCAACTCCAGACCCCGGCGTCCACGCGCCCGTTTCATCGAGTCTTTGGAGTCCGCAACATGCCTCAGTTCGTTGAGGATGAACCGAGGAACGATCAGGGTGCCCTGGAGGAACCCAGTCTTGGAAATGGCGGCTATTCGTCCGTCTATAATGGCACTTGTATCAAGCAATACGGGGCCAGAATGACCGTTGCTGGAGGACGACGCTACTCCATTGAGTGTATGGAAAGCTCGATTATCCGGCAAGAACCTGTGAAAGATGTCTCTCGACGGGGCAAACAGAAGCGTCGCGCCGAGATATGCCAGGAACAGGCTGATCGCTACCGGGAGAATCAGTCCCAGCCAGCCAGGAATCCTGAACAGAGGAATAGAAACAAGAAGGGCAATCAAGAGCCCAATGACCATTCCGACGATGGCGGAAAGCAGCCGGGACGTGGGTACGGAGCGAGTCTGATTGGCGATGCTGCGGGAGAGGCCAACGGTCGCAAACGGCGTGGCCACGAGTCCGATAACGACGCCGGCAATGGTCAATCCAAAGACCCAGAAAATGAATTGTTCCGGGCCCCACACATCTGCTATGAAGTTACCGAGACCCCATCCGACTACCGCTAGGATGGCGCCTCCTGCAATGCGGGATAGAATATCCGCGACCATGCTTCAGCACCCGTCCAGTTTCTTCTGCGGTCCACCACCTCGTAGGACCAAGCAATCCATGCCCTTTGGAATGATCTACGACCAGGAATCGAATCCAGATGAACCGCCGGGACGCAGCTTGTCCTACCGAATGATGCCGGAGCATTGACCAATCTCAGAATAGCATTGGGTAAAGATAGTGTCAAAGCAGGAAACGTTCTCAAAACAGTTCGTTCTTCCACGTAGTTAGCCTACTGCAGCGGTTTAGCAGAGCCCAGAAGAGAAGCAGCAGAAAGTGCCAGAACTGACGGAGGATTTGGCCCAATGGTACGTAGAGTGGGCAAACGTCTAGCGATAGGGTTCGGAGTGGTCGTAGCCATCGTAGTGCTATGGTTCGCGGTCACACCCGAAGGACGTGTCGCATGGCGGACAGCACTCTTCATACCCCAGGTGGTGGGCTCTCTTCCCGTCAATCCTCAGCCGTGGGTGATGGGTACTCCCACGAGGGAGGAAGTCTTCCATGAGATCAGCACGGGACGGGGCAGCGCTGACCTATATGCACCTGCTGGCGACGGCGTACACAGCGGAGTCCTTCTGTTCCTCGGAGTTAACCCTGCAGGACGCAACGACCCGCGTGTGGTTGGTCTAGCAGAGGGACTCGCAAGGTCGGGAGCAGTTGTGTTGATCCCCTGGTCCGAGGGAATGACGTCCCAGCGGGTCACTGCACAGGAAGTCGATGACCTGGTGAGATGGTTCGAGTTCCTGCTTGAACACGAACGTGTCGATCCCGAGCGTGCAGGAGTGGGCGGCTTTTGCGTCGGAGCGTCGCTGGTGGCGGTCGCTGCGAGCGACGAGCGAATACAGAATGATGTTCAGTTCGTCAACTTCTTTGCAGGATACTACGACGCCAGGGACCTGGTTGCCGCCGTGCTGTCGAACAGCAGGTATTACAAGGGGGGCGTCGAACCGTGGACTCCGGACCCACTCAGCAAGAGAGTGGTGACAACTCAGCTCATAGAAGAGATGGAGAACCCCGCTGAGATTGCTCTCCTCAAAGGCATGTTCGTGAGCAAGGACACCTTCGTGGACAAGGCTGAGCTATCCAGGCTATCACAGGAGGCCCAGATTACCAGCAGACTGCTGTCTGGTGTAGACACAGAAGAGGCCCGGCAACTTGTCGAAAGACTACCTGCATCGACTCTCGAGTCGCTGGCAGCGATTTCACCCAGTTCATCGGTCGACGAGCTGCAGGCCCGGGTACTAATCATGCATGACCGAGAAGACAGGCTCGTCCCGGCCGCCGAATCGCGACGCCTGGCGGATGCTCTTGAAGAGCGGGGGAACGCACGGCACACGGAGTTCTCTCTGTTTCAGCATCTCGATCCCACCAAGCCGGTCGGACCGGCAGAGTACTTGCGCGAACTGTTCAAGCTGTACAGGCACATGTACATGGTGATGGACGAGTTGCGGTGAAGTCGGCGGTTGGCTGAGAGCAGAGCCTTGATATAGACTGCAGACGCAATATCAAGGAGGAATGGACTGCAAAATGGGTTATGAATTCAATCACGTTCACCTCAAGGCGCCGGACCCCATGAAGACGGCGGAGTGGTACGCGGAGGCGTTCGACTTCACGATCGTCAGCGACATTGTTCGTCCGTCTGGGGACCAGTTTGTAGTCACGAGAACCCCGGACGGGGTGACGGTGAATATTTCGGGGGCAAGGACCGGTGAGTCCATGGGCGATGGGAACGCGGACGTTCACTGGGGCCTCGAGCATATCGGGATTACCATCGACGATCTCGACGCTGAGCTGGAGCGACTGGCCGGAATGGGTGCGGAGCTCAAAGAGGGTCCAATCGATGTACCCAACGGCCCGAAGATCGCGTTCATCGCAGGCCCGGACGACACGCGGATTGAGCTTCTCGAACTCCGCGGATAGACCAGCCAAGTGCTCCCAGAACCGCGCTCATACAACAGATTAGAGGTCAGCCATGCCGAGACGATCGTACTTTCCTAACCCCGACAACAAGCCGTCAGGCTTCTCGCCGGCCACCAGAGCGGGCGATCTTATCTTCGTGTCAGGTCAGGTCTCTGTGGACGCCGGGGGCAGTATCGTCGGAGAAGGTAACGCATATGCCCAGGCGGTACAGTGTCTGAGCAACGTCGAAGCCGCGCTCAATGCTGCCGGCGGGACACGTGCGGACATAACAAAGATCACGGCGTTCCTGATCAATGCTGAGGACTACGCAGGATACGCGAAGGCCAGGCTTGAATTCTTCGATGGAGACCCGGGACCAGCGTCCAGTACGGTCTTCATCAAGGGGCTAGTGAGTCCAAGCTACCTGATCGAGATCGAAGCACTGGCCGTTGTAGGCGTGTAGCAGCGCAGGATTAGACATGGACGAGTTCTGCGTCTTCTGCAAGATACGGGATGGAGAGATACCGAGCGAGGTCCTCCACCGCGACGACCACTGCTTCGTGATCAAGGACATCAACCCGGTGGCTCCGGTCCATCTCCTGGTGATCCCGGTGGAGCACTTCACCTACCTGTCCGGGCTTCAGCCAGAGTTTCACGGGACCATTGGCGCAATGTTCAGCGCGGCGAGTTCGGTAGCGGCCACCGAGGGTATTGCCGACAGTGGTTACAGGCTTATCGTCAACCAGAGGGACGACTCTGGGCAGGAAGTCCCTCATCTGCACCTTCACGTTATTGGCGGACGCCGTCTGGGTGCGATGGGGTAGCGACGATTGGGCGATCTACCAGACGCGATAGAATCCCGACTGATCGAACTACCTACCGGGCTGCGTGACCATGTGGAGCGTTCCCGGGAAGTTGGGCAGCAACTTGCGATTCGTCACGGAATCGATGTGCGTCAGGTAGACACTGGCATCGCCGCCCACGACCTCGCGAGGGCTGTAACGAGACGTGTCCTTCTGCGCGAGTCGGAACGGCTGGGACTGGAAATAGACTTCGTCGAGAGACACCAGCCACTGTTGTTACACGGCCCGGTGGCTGCTGCGTTGCTATGCGAGGACGATGATAACAGCTCTGGAGCAGTCCTTGAGTCTGTGCGGTTTCACACAACGGGCCACCCTGGCATGGGTGACATCGCCAAGGTGGTGTTCCTGGCAGACAAGCTGGACCCGTGGAAGGTAGAGAGGGCTTCCTTCCTAAGGCGCGTGGAGGAGACGGCCCGAACTGATCTGGATGCTGCGATTCTCCACTACCTGGACAAGACGATCGAGCGCTTGGTCGAAGATGGTCAGATGGTCCATCCAACCGCGGTGAAGTATCGGAACGATCTGATCTCGCAGCGTGTCGGAACGTAGTCTGGCGAAACGTTAGACCAAGTCGGTCACTGGGTCAGATCAGGGTCCTGCGGCCAATATCGTGACACTGTCACCAACGGATGCTTTCAGCGCCTCTGCCGCGTTGCCGTTGCCCAGGGCGATTTCTACAGTCCCCTGGCTTCCTATGATCGCCATGATCTGTCCAACGGACTCGGAGTAGGAACGGCTGAGTCCGGTGACCCGGTGTCCAGCGACTTCGAACGCTGTCGCTTTGGATACGGCATCTTCGGGGATGTTGGTTATCAGATTCCCGTACCGATCGATATGTACTATTGTGCCACTGCTCATGCCAGTCCCGTCCGAAAGCAGGGATGTTATGACTCCAACTGTCTCAAGGGGCGAGCCAAGGTCCGAGATCGGGACTCCATTCGCGATGTGAGCGGCCACGGGAGCGAAGACATCGCGTCCGTGAAACGTCCGGCTGACATTGGGCAGCCAGAGCGATGAATCGTCGAGCACGGCTCCCCTGCACTCTTCGGACAGACCGGACTGCGTTAAGGTCAACGGGTTGTCATTGCCCTCAACGCTGGTTTCCTGACTAACTGCAGGAATTTGCACGGACTCGGCAATCGCGAGGGAGAGAATTCCGTTGTCCGGGGCCACAAAGGTGCCGATCGGCGTCTGCACGGCAATCGGTCTACGGTTGGAGCCGACTCCGGGATCGACCACGGCGATATGAATCGTTTCTGAAGGGAAGTACTTTGCGCCAGTCGCCAGGACGTATGCGCCTTCGGAGATGCTCTGTGGCTCGACTTCGTGGGAGATGTCGACGATGTTTGCCTGAGGACAGTGACTCAGGATCACACCCTTCATCGCACCGACGTATGAGTCACGAGTGCCGAAGTCGGTTGTGAGGGTGATTTCCGGTCGGTCCACAGCCGGTCGACTAGAAGAAACGTGCGCTTGCTATCGACAGTCCAAGGAAGACGACTACCAGTGCAATCGTGAACCTGAAGAGCTGCAACTCCAGACCGCGGCGCGTTCTGAACGAGTTGTCCGCAGCCCCAAACAGACCTGTGCCCTGCCCTTTCACCTGGATCAGTATGATAATCACCAGGAGAATTGAGACAAGTATCTGAATGATGTTGAGAACTGTCATTTGTAGCTGACCCCGAAGTTCAGGTGCAAGTAGCTTTACACAGAACTGGACTGCAATTCAACGGCGCCGCGTCGTCTGCCATTGGTTGAAGCATGGACTTCCATTACTGCTGAGGCGAGCTTATCGGCATCGTGCCTGACGGGGTGGGTGGGATCCGCCATATCAGTCAGAACGACCTGGGCATGTGGTATCGATTGGCCGTCGTGGAAGACGGGTTGCCCGGCGAATCGCTCGTCCAGCGGGAGCGGGTCGCTGTTGGCCAGAACGTAGTCTGCGATGTCGACGAATGTATGCTTGTGCAACGCCTCCACGTGGTCGCGTACAGAGTAGGAATCAGTCTCTCCCACCTGCGTTGCGACGTTGCAGACGTAGACCACAGTTGCGTTCGTCCTGGCCAGTGCGTCCGATATCCCGCCGACCAGGATATTAGGCAGGATGCTGGTGTAGAGGCTGCCAGGGCCGATCACTACTATGTCCGCCTCTTCGATGGACTGGACTGCCAACGGGTGAGCAGGAGCCGAGGCTGGTTCAATCATCAGCCTCTCAATGTCCCCGCCATGGTCGGTGATGCTGGACTCTCCCCGCACGACCATCCCGTCGCTGAAGCGTGCGGACAGTCGAAGGTCGGCAGACGTCGAGGGCAGAACGCCTCCCCGTACCGCGAGTACGCGGCTGGACTCAACCAGGGCCTGATCGAAGCTATCCGTGACATTGGTCATCGCGACTATGAAGAGGTTTCCAAAGCTGTGACCCTTGAGGCCGCTGCCCTCGCCGAAGCGGTATTGGAACAGGTCCGCCAGCAACGACTCGTCTTCAGACAGGGCCACCAGGCAGTTGCGGAAGTCCCCGGGAGGGAGCACACCAAGTTCGCGCCGGAGAATGCCCGAGCTGCCGCCGTCGTCCGCGACAGTGATTATGGCTGTGAGGTTGTCGGTGTGAAGTCTGAGTCCACGCAGCAACACGGATTGACCGGTACCGCCGCCGATGGCGACCACCTTGGGTCCTCGCCCCCTGGACCACCTATTGTACACGGTGTCTGCCACCACGTCTATCGACTTGGAACGCATGAAGAGCGGGCTGAGAGCCCGATAGAATCCGTACATGGAGAGCAGTATCGCCCCGCCTCCGATAGCCAACAGGAAGAAGCCCTCAAAGTACCAGGGAAGAAAATCAGGAAAGCCAACCGAGAAGAATTTTCGGATCAGATACGCCAGCCCTATTGAGCAGAAAGCAACGCCGATCGCGCCGATCAGGGCCCAACGCTTCAGTCCAACTCCTGGGTGCAGTAGGCGCAGAAACCTCTGAACGCGTGACACCTGAGTGCCGCTCGGACCGGTTCTTGGCGATGCACCGTTGCTGTGTGCGGCCATCAGCGCATCGCTTCCAGCTGCTCGCGGACCATCTGGCTTGCCATCCGGGGGTTCGCCTTGCCACCAGTGGCTTTCATCACCTGGCCCACCAGGAACCCCATCGCCTGCTGTTTGCCAGCAAGGTAGTCAGCTACGGGGTCCGGGTTAGCTGATATCGCCTCCTGTACTGCAGTCAGGACGGCGTCGGTATCAGATATCTGGACGAGCCCCTCTGACTCTGCGATCTGGCGGGGAGACTGACCCGTCTCGAACATCTTCTCAAAGACAGTCTTGGCCATTGTTGAGCTCAGCGTCGAATCATCGACCATCGTCTGCAGCTCGGCGATCTGTGAGGGCTCTATCATGACTTCCGAAATCTCCTGGCCGGACTGGTTCAGCAGTCGGGCCATTTCTCCCAGCATCCAGTTGCTCGCTGCCTTCGCGAATTCCTCGGATTTCGCAGCGCGGCCGGGTGCGGAATGCAGTACTTCTTCGAAGTAATCGGCGGTCGATTTGGTGGCAGTCAGGAGCGAGGCGTCGTATTCGGGAAGTCCAAGCTGGGAGACAAAACGGGTCTTTCGAGAGTGGGGTAGCTCTGGAAGCGAAGACTCTATCTCATCGACCCACGTTGGTGAAATCCTCAGCGGTGGCAAGTCAGGCTCAGGGAAGTATCGATAGTCAGAGGCGCCCTCTTTGACGCGCTGAGAGACAGTCACAGAGTCTTCTTCGACCCAGCCGCGAGTCTCCTGGACGATACGCCCACCCGACTCCACGACTTTGACCTGACGCTCTGCTTCGTACTCTAGGGCACGGAACACCGAGCGGAAACTGTTCATGTTCTTGATTTCGACCTTGGTGCCGTATTCCTCCTGACCAACGGGCCGAATGCTGATGTTAGCGTCGCACCTGAAGTTGCCCTCTTCCATGTTGGCGCTGCTGGTCCCTATGTACTGGAGAATCGTGTGAAGTTGCATCAGGTACGCACGAGCCTCTTCTGCACTCCTGAGATCGGGTTCGCCGACGATCTCCATTAGGGGCACCCCTGCCCTGTTCACATCGAGCAGAGAATATCCTTCGCCGAACCCCTCCGTGCGATGCATGAGCTTGGCGACGTCTTCCTCGAGGTGGACGCGCGTTACACCAACGGTACGCTGTGCACCATCGACCTCTATCGGCATCGTACCGTCGGAGGCGATGGGCAGGTCGTACTGTGATATCTGGTAGCCCTTCATTAGGTCCGGATAGGGGTAGTTCTTTCGATCGAACTTGGTGTACGAAGCTATGTCGCACCCAAGGGCAAGTCCGGTGCGAATCACGTACTCGACAGCTTTCCGGTTAATGACCGGCAGCACACCTGGCATTCCCATGCATACGGGGCACACCACGGTGTTGGGGGCAGCGTCCTGATAGTCGGAGCTGCAGCCACAGAACATCTTGCTTACGGTTGATAGCTGGGCGTGAACTTCCAGCCCAATTACAACTTCAAAATCCATGTTGGTTGCTATCCAAGAGGAGCCTAAACGGCGAGGTTAAACACAACGTAAAGTATATGGAACAGCAGCGAGCGTTACAACGCCGCAGGTCTAACTGCTCAGGTCTGACTCAGACCAGGCGTCGCGTCCAATCAGGGGCACGAACCGGCAGGCTCCAAGGGCACGAGTGACAACGCCGTCCATTGTCCTAACGACCTTCATGAGACTCTGCTCACGCAAGTTCCCGACAGGAATGACGAGCCTTCCGCCAATTTCGAGCTGGCCAAGTAGAGTCCGAGGCAACCTTGGGGCCGCGGCGGCCACTACAATCGCATCATAAGGAGCACCCGCTGGCCATCCGAGGATGGGTCCGGCATCCTCAACACGGACGTTATCGTATCCCATACGTTCCAGTATTTCGCGAGCTGACTCGGCAAGTTGCGGGACACGCTCTACGGTTACGACCTCGCGCGCGAGTTCCCCAAGGATTGCGGTCTGGTATCCACTGCCGGTGCCGATCTCGAGCACTCGGTCAAACCTCTTGAGCTCCATTTCCTGCAACATGATCGCGACGATCGTAGGTTGAGAGATAGTCTGACCTGCAGCAATCCCGAGCGCGACGTCTTCATAAGCCGCATGGCGGTCCGCCTGGCGCACAAACCGCTCCCTTCGCACCGCGGCAATGGCGTCGAGGACCCGCTTGTCAGAGATTTCCCCTGACAGCTTTCTCAGAAGCCTATCTCTTGCCCGCTCGGTCGGCATGAGTGTATTGGCTGCCTTCCATATGACTTGTCGGTTGGTGACGTGACATCACCTTACCAAAACTGGCGTCGATTCAGCCTCGGCCCGACTTGGCGAATTCGCGAGCCACTATGGGGTAAACTTAATTGCAATACGAACTAGCCAACCGGGAGGATGTCGTTGCCAAGATACTATCCGGCCTTCATCGACGTTCGAGAGCGCGACTGTGTTGTCATCGGCGGCGGGGCTTTGGGTGAAGAAAAGGTAGTCAAGCTACTTGAGTGCGACGCGAAAGTTATCGTGATCTCCTCCGAGGTCACACCACTGGTGCAGGAGTTAGCGTCCCACGGAAAGATCGAGTGGCTCAGGCGGAACTATAGGCCTGGCGACCTGGCGCAGGCATTCATAGCCATTGCATCTACGGACGACGATGACATGAACCGCCAGATCTATACGGAAGCGGAAGAGCGCAACGTCCTTCTTAACGTCGTGGATGTGACGCATCTCTGCACATTCATCGCCCCATCGGTTGCACGACGCGGGGAAGTCACAGTCGCGACCTCCACTGGAGGGGCCAGTCCCGCGTTGGCACGGACTTTCCGCGAAAAGCTGGAGTCAAGCAGGATCCTGGAGTACGCCGACCTCGCTCCGATACTGGCGCGAGGGCGTGCTGAACTTCGACAGCGCGGCCTGAGGGTCGCTCCCGACCACTGGCAGAGGTGTATCACCGAAGAGTTGCTCGACACCGTTCAGAGTGGAGATGAGGCGACTGCCTACCAGATGCTCGAAGAAGGCCTCCTGGCAGGTGCGGAGCCGATGTCGCCTCTATGACGGACCGTGTCATAAGGATCGGCACCAGAGGGAGTGCGCTTGCAAGGGTGCAGACTGACGAGGTAGTCGAGACTCTAAAGGAAGCCTGGCCGGAGATCAGGGTCGAGATAGTAGCCATCACTCCAGATGGCGACCGTCGGAAGGCAGCACCTCTTCAGTCTCTCGGCAGGGGGACATTCGTCAAGGGCCTGGAGGAGCCCCTGCTGAAGCGAGAGATCGATCTGGCGGTCCACTCTGCCAAGGACATGCCTTCGGAACTTCCGCCCGGATTGGCCATTGTCGCGTACCCGGAGCGCAAGGACCCCAGAGACGTGATCGTCAACAGGTGGGATGCGAGATTTCAAGACCTGCCCCCCGGGGCGAGGTTGGGCACGAGCAGTCCACGGAGGACCGGACAGCTGCTGTCAGCCCGACCTGACCTCGAATTCGTAGCGATCCGCGGAAACGTCGATACGAGACTCGGCAGGGTCGGCGAAGATGGAATCGATGGTGTGGTCCTCGCGGCGGCCGGCCTTGCACGGCTTGGCTGGCAGGATAGAGTGTCGGAACATCTCGACCCAGAATTGTGTATTCCAGATGCGGGACAGGGGGCCCTGGGAGTAGAGGCTCGAGTGGACGATTCAGAAGTGGTTGAGCTTCTGGAGGAGATCAATCATCCGGCTACCTGGTCTGCGGTAACGGCTGAGCGTGCATTTGTTGAAGCCACCGGCGGGGGATGTCGCGTACCGGTGGCAGCTTACGCAACAGAGTCGAGCGGTACTCTCAATGTTCGGACGATGGCGTGTCTCCCTGATGGTTCTCTGATATTCCGCAGCTCGGTTGAAGTACCGGGCGACGACCCTACTGGCGCAGGCCAGGAGGCAGCTCGTGCTCTGGAGGCGACCGGGGCGAAGGAGATCATGTACACCACACGCATCGGCTGAGCACCGCAGTAAGTATTGGCAATGTGTTGTGTTACCTGGGATTGGGGCATCTTGAGCAAAGTCGGGAAAGTCTATCTCGTGGGAGCGGGGCCCGGAGATCCCAGTCTTGTTACGGTCAAGGGCCTGAGACTTCTCGAGTCGGCTGACGTGATCGTTTACGATCGACTGACCAACAGTCGCCTGCTTGCGATGGCCGGACCTGAAGTAGATCTCGTCGATGTCGGAAAGGTGCCGGGACAGGCTGGTCGAAAGCAGGCTGATATCAACGGCCTTCTGATAAGAGAGGCCCGACTGGGCAAGCTTGTTGTCCGGTTGAAGGGCGGAGACCCGTTCGTCTTCGGAAGGGGCGGCGAGGAGGCCGAGGCGCTGTCTGACGCTGGGATACCCTTCGAGGTGGTGCCAGGGGTTACGTCCGCTGTCGCAGTACCTGCATATGCTGGAATACCCCTCACTCACCGCGAGCACTCCTCATCCTTTACGGTTGTAACAGGCAGTTCCGCAGCTTCCAACGAATCGGACTCACCGGACTGGCAAGCACTTGCCAAGATCCCTGGCACACTCGTAGTCCTGATGGGATGGAGCACTCTCCCAGATATCGCTGCCGCGCTGGCCAGGAATGGTAAGCCAGGTTCCACGCCTTCGGCTGTGATCAGCTGGGGGACAGATCCGCAACAGAAGTCGGTGGTCGGCCCTCTTGACTCCATCGCCGACATAGCGAGGGCGAATGGCCTGACATCACCTGCTGTCGTCGTAATTGGCGACGTCGTAAGTCTCAGGGACAGAGCCAACTGGTTCGAGTCGCTGCCACTTCTTGGTCGACGCGTGCTGGTGACTCGTACCCGGAATCAAGCTGGTATTCTTTCACAGCGACTTTCCGACCTCGGTGCGGTCCCACTGGAGATTCCCACGATTGAAGTCCGTCCTCCGCAGGACTATGCGGAGCTGGACTCGGCGTGTGCAGGGCTGTCGTCATTTGACTGGGTAGTGTTTGCCTCGTCAAACGCAGTGCATGCTGTCTTCGACCGTCTCAAGGTGTCAGGACGGGACTCAAGGGCTTTGCACGGGGTCAAGGTGGCAGCAGTAGGCCCGGCAACCGGGAAGGTCCTGGAGAGGTATGGAATCACGCCCGATCTGGTTCCCACAACGGCAACATCTACCGGTCTGGCCGACGCTCTTGTCGAGAGCGGCGTCCATGGCAGTCGGTTACTACTTCCAAGGGCAGACATCGCGACGCGAGAACTGCCAGATATGCTCATCGATCATGGTGCAGAGGCCGTAGAAGTCACCGCTTATCAGACTGTGATGCCCGAAGAGTCAAGAGAGAGGGCCATGGAGGCGGTCAGGGCCGGTGTCGACGTGGCAACCTTCACAAGTTCGTCGACGGTTAGAAACCTGTTGAGGCTGCTTGACGACGGTGCTGAATCGCTCGTCGACACAAGGATCGCCTGCATTGGGCCGACAACTGCCGCAACTGCTGGAAGGCTGGGTTTGAAAGTTGATATAGTTGCGAATACACCAACCATAGATGGGCTGACGGCGGCCCTTGTTGAATTCTTCACCTCTGGGAAATAGGTCGACAATGGCGGCATATCCGAACACACGAATGAGAAGGCTCAGGGAGAACCCTGGTCTCAGACACCTGGTGGAAGAGACACGCCTGTCGACTTCAGACTTCATTTATCCGCTGTTCGTAACTCACGGGCGTGATACACGTACAGAAATTCCCCCGATGCCCGGGATCTTTCAGCTATCGTTGGATCAGTTGATCCACGAGGTTGGAGAAGCGGCCGATGTCGGTATAGAGAGTGTGCTCCTCTTTGGCATCCCGGCTCACAAGGACGCGACGGGGACCGAAGCTTACTCCAGCGGCGGAATCATCCAGGAAGCCATTGGAGTCATCAAGCAGGCCGTCCCTGGGATGACAGTCATTACCGATGTGTGCCTGTGCGAGTTCACCGATCACGGCCATTGCGGGGTTGTTGACGGAGACCGCATTGACAATGACGCCACGTTGGAACTCCTGGCGCAGATGGCACGAATCCAAGCCGAGGCAGGAGCCGACATGGTAGCGCCGTCGGCAATGATGGATGGCCAGGTGGGCGCGATCAGACACGCGCTCGACGATGCCGGCATGACGGAAGTCCCCATCATGGCCTATTCGGCGAAGTACGCCTCTGGGTTCTACGGACCCTTCCGGGTTGCTGCCGAATCGGCTCCAATGTTCGGAGACCGTGCAGGCTACCAGATGGACCCTCCGAACATCAGAGAGGCGATGCGAGAGATCGCCTTGGACATAGAGGAGGGGGCGGACATGGTAATGGTGAAACCCGCCCTGGCCTACCTGGATGTGCTGAGGACAGCCAAAGAAAAGTTCGCGACCCCGATCGCCGCCTACAACGTCAGCGGTGAGTATTCCATGGTAAAGGCAGCTGCCGAGAACGAGTGGATCGACGGGAGACGCATTACCCTGGAGATACTTACATCAATCAAGCGCGCGGGGGCTGACGTGATCCTCTCGTATCACGCAAAAGAAGTCGCCGGGTGGCTAGGCTCTGAATAACTCTGACTGCGTGGAAGAATAATGCCAACTTACATTCTGCTTCTTTCCCTGACACCTGAAGGCCGCCACCGGATGCTGGACAATCCTGACAGGCTCCTGATTGCAGAGCAGTCGATAGACCTCCCACGGACCCAGGTACATGGTCTTTACGCAGTCCTGGGAGAGTACGACTTCGTCACCATTCTGGATGCGCCGGACAACGAGTCGGCAGCTCGCTTTTCGATGGAACTTGGTGTGTCCGCTGGCGTGCAGATTACAACGCTCCCTGCAATTCCGATTGGCAGACTCGAGCAGGCGTTGGGAGAGTCCGAACCGGAACTGGACATTGCAGGGGCGCCGAACCCTAGCGATTTCATTCCCAACGACGACTAGCGAAGCCTGAAGGGCCGTCTGCTGGTGAGCGGCCACAGCCTGATGACCGCTACTCCGGTTATGCGTGCCATAGAAATGGGCCCCCATTCCCTACTGTCCGTGCTGTGGGCGCGATTGTCTCCAAACACCATGCACTCGTCAGGTCCGACCAGCCAGGACCTCTTCCGCGTCCCAAGATCGGCAGGCAGCCCTCCGAGGTACGACTCAGGGTGGTGCAGGCCATTGACGTACAGCAGGCCGCACTCCAAGGAGACTCTGTCTCCCGCAACGCCTACGACCCGTTTGACCTGCCACCCACTGTCTGTGGAGCCTGACTGACTGACCACAACAACATCGCCGCGTCGCGGTCTTCGCCGGAATCTCCTCACCAGCAGCACGTCCCCATCAGAGAGTGAGGGCTCCATACTAGATCCTCGAACGACGTATATTAAGGGTCGCAGGCCCCAGACTGGCAATACAGATACTCCCTGATACACCTATGGCAAAAGACAGTATAGCCCCACCTGCTTCAGTCGAAGAACGCTGGGTCAAAGTGGATGGCGACTCTATTCCGTACCTCGCTGCTGGCGAATCAGGCCCGGAGATCGTCACGGTCCACGGAGCCGGTGGTACTCGATGGGAATGGGTCGAGAGCATGACTGTCCTGGCATCTGACAATCGAGTGGTGGCCCCGGACCTGATTGGCTTTGGCGATTCCCCCAGACGGGACATCGTTCACTCGACTGGATACCTGGGCGACTTCCTTGCGAAGTTCCTCGAAGCCACTTGTACAGGCCGAGTAACACTGGTCGGCCATTCGCTGGGGGGACGCATCATCCTGGACGTTGCCCTGCGAAGACCCGAAATTGTGGAGGGTCTGGTGCTCATTTCGCCACTAGCAGGCTGCTGAAGAACGGGTTTCAGGGCGGCGTAGTGAGCGTGGCGGTCGCGTAGGAGCGTTCATTCGGACGATTTTCAGGCTCGTCATGGTCTCAGTCAACGCCCTCAGTGCCCAGACCGGGGTCTGACGGGCGCACC